>JABGTQ010000279.1 GCA_018647025.1 Nitrospina sp.
GCCAATCGTATTGATAATCGTCCAGATCGGATTGGTTTTCTGGTTAGCTAGCAGAGTTATGTCCATGAGCGTAAGTCAAGCTACAGGAATATTTATGTTATATGCTGGGCTAACTGGAATAACTTTTTCCACCTTATTTGTGGTTTATACGGCAGCCTCTATAACATCAACTTTTTTAGTCACTGCCGGGACTTTTGGTGCAATGAGTTTTTATGGTTATACCACCAAAAAGGACCTTACTTCATGGGGAAGTTTTTTATTTATGGGCCTCATTGGGATTATTATTGCATCGCTCGTTAATATCTTTCTACAAAGCCCGATGATGCACTGGATCATAACCTACGCTGGTGTCCTTATCTTTGTTGGTTTAACTGCATATGACACGCAGAAAATTAAAGAAATGAACATTCTCGGGAATGAAGGAACTGACGAAGATACGAAAGAAGCGATTAGAGGTGCTCTGACTCTTTATCTTGATTTTATCAATCTATTTCTGATGTTACTTAGAATAATGGGAGACCGAAAGTAGATTGAAACGTTAGAACTATTAATTTGCGGTACAGCTAACTTTATTTTCACTTGAGCCCTCTTCCTTGAATATTGGAAGGGGGTTTTTTTATTCATTAGGTTAATTCAAAAAAATTACTTCTAAATAATTTTTAATACAGATGTGACTTAGAAACACCCTTTATTTTCTGGAGAGGGGGTTTCTGCGTCAGCCTTCTCGCAAATTTTTGATAGCTTTTTTATAATCCTTACTATTAAAAATAGCTGATCCCGCAACAAGAACACTAGCTCCTGATTCTTTTATCTCACCTGCATTATCTGGTTTCACTCCACCATCTACCTGCAAATCTATTTCATCTTCATAATTACTCATGATGTCTTTTAAATTAGATATCTTACCTAATATTGAAGGTATAAAGGACTGACCTCCAAATCCTGGGTTCACAGACATTAAAAGAACCAAATCAAGTTCATGTAAAATTTCTTCCAAGCTTGATAAAGGAGTTGCCGGATTCAAAACTACTCCGGCAAGGACTTTCTGTTGCTTAATTATCTGAATTGTTCGATTAAGATGCCGGCAGGCTTCAACTTGTACACTTAAAATGTTTGCTCCTGCATCAACGAACGATTTTATATAACTGTCTGCATTCTCGATCATCAAATGTACATCAAGCGGGAGATCTGTAACTTTTCTAATAGACTCAATCACAGCCGGCCCAATCGTTATATTAGGAACAAAGTGGCCATCCATCACATCAACATGAATCCAGTCAGCTCCAGCGTCTTCAACCGCTTTAATTTCATCTCCAAGTTTACTGAAATCAGCCGCCAATATAGAAGGTGCAATTTTAACCATACGAAATACCTAAAATATATAAAGAGTCATTAACATAAATTGATAACTGACTTAAGAAATAAAAAAATATCGAGTGGAGCATAGCACAACAAATTAGTTTGAAGCTATATCAATTTATTGAATTAATAATACAATTGAAAACATAGCCATTAAGATTTTCATGTCATATAATGTAACCTCGATTAAGCAGTTAACAACAAATAACTTAATGACCTCAATAACCAACCAAATTAGAGATAAGTTTCGTACTGTTTTGATGTTTGATCAAAACATGCTAATTCTTGCCGCTTTGCTAGGATTTTTTGCTGGTTTTGCATCAACATTTTTTCGTTGGATGATAGAATTCTTTGAATCTATTTTTTCTATTAAAGGATTTTCTCTTGTAGGAATACCTCCTCAAGTATATCCATTTCTACTACCATTAATGCCAATGTTAGGTGGTTTTTTTATTGGTCTCATCTGCAAGTTTTTTCCCAACGCTGTAAAAGAAAATGGAGTACATAAAGTTATGTACGCCGTGGCCTTGAATGGAGGGAAAGTTAGAAAACGAACTATCGCCTCTTGCGCTGTCACCTCATCGCTCACGATAGGATCAGGTGGTTCAGCTGGCCGGGAAGGTCCAACGGTTCAGATTGGAGCTGCTGTTGGTTCTACGATTGGTCAACTACTTCACTTATCAACAGAAAGAATGCGCGTGTTGGTTGGATGTGGAGCTGCAGCGGGCATAGCCGCTTCATTCAATGCACCATTAGCAGGTGTATTATTTGCTCTTGAAATTATTCTTGGTGATTTTACCATTCACACATTTAGTCCTATTATTATCGCATCAGTCATCGGAACAGTGACAGGGCGAGCTCTCGAAGGAAACGAAGTTACATTTAACGTACCTATACATGAACTTGTTCATCCTGCTGAAATTATTTTTTATCTAGTACTTGGAATCTTGTGTGGGTTAGTCGCTAGACTATTCACCTTTATATATTTTTATACTCAGCAAGTATTTGAAGAAAAATTGAATATTGCAGACCTCTATAAACCTGCAATTGGAGGTCTCATAGTAGGTATGATTTCAATAAGCATGCCCCAAATTCTTGGTAACGGATACGAAGCTATGGAACAGGCACTAACGGGTCAAATATTTTTTGGGTTAGCCTTTCTACTAATTTTTATGAAAATCATATGCACTTCTATCACACTTGGGTCTGGAGGTATGGGCGGAGTATTTGCACCCTCTCTGTTTATTGGAGCAATGCTAGGCACAGCCTATGGCTCAGGGGTTCACTTTTTTTTCCCAACCCTTTCGGCATCAGCTGAGACCTATTCAGTCGTAGGAATGGGAGCCGTCGCTGGGGCTGTTATGCAAGCACCTCTCACAAACATCCTCATGCTCTTTGAATTAACAAATGATTATACTTTAATTCTTCCAATTATGGCTACTTGTATAGCAGCATCCTATACTTATCAGAAATTTTCAAAGCAATCCATTTATGTGCAAAACTTACTAAATAAAGGAATTAACATACGCCATGGCCGAGAAGCATCAATAATGAACTCCATAAAGGTTCGCGATGTTATGAGCACCGACATCACAACTATTGCTCAAGAAACTCCTTTTCGAAAAATTCTTGAGACCATTTCCTATTCAAAAAACTTTTATTTTCCTGTCCTTGACAAAGAGGGTGACATGACAGGAATTCTTTCTTTTTCAGACATTCGAGAGGTAATATTCGAAGAGCAACTGGGAGACCTACTTGTAGCTGGAGAACTAGCTAATAACAATGTGGTCTCACTTACGCCACAACAAAACCTTAACGAAGCGATGGAGATTTTTTCACAACTAGACGTAGATCAACTACCAGTAGTTAGAAGTGAGGATAAATTAAAAGTAATTGGAATATTAAGCCGTAGCGAGATGATGGCTTCTTACAATAGAGCAATCCTCGTATCCGGATTCGAACGATAACATAAATTAATGTATACCAAATTAATCTTTAGTCACTTCTTACATTACCTTAGCTTTACGATTATTTGCCTTTCATTAATATCTTGTGAAACAGAAAATAAAAATATCTTCAAACGAACTCAGTTCATTATGGGGACGTTAGTCGAGATTTCCATCCAAGAATCCAACAAAAAACTTGCCCAAAAGGCTATCAATAAATCCTTTAACGAAATGTCTCGACTCGAAAAAATAATGAGTTCATATTTACCCGATTCAGAATTAACTCGATTCAACTCATTGGCAGGAGGAGAAGTGAAGGTTCCTGTATCGCCAGATTTATTAAAAGTTGTCCAGCGAGGAGTCTACTGGGGAAAGCTATCAAATGGAGCAATCGACATAAGCATTGGCCCAGCTATAAAGCTATGGGAATTTAATTCAGAGAGACCCATAATACCTGACAAAAAAAATTTAGTCGATGCTGCTAAATTTATTAATTACAAAGACATTATAATTGAAGGAAATTCAATTAGTTTAAAAAAAAAAGGAATGTCACTTAACCTTGGTGCTATTGGAAAAGGTTTTGCTGTTGATCAAGCAATTAGAGAATTAAAAAAATCAGGAATTAAGAGTGGGGTCATTAATGCGGGAGGGGATTTAAGGGCCTTCGGTTTAATAACAGGAAAGAGACCCTGGCATGTAGGTATCCAACACCCACGCAAACCAGAACAAATAATTGCATCTCTTGATATTAAGGATAAAGGAATAGCAACCACGGGCGATTACCAAAGATATTTCATCAAAAATAAAGCAAGATACCACCATATTTTAAACCCCAAAAATGGGTGGCCAACAAATAAAACTATCTCAGCAACAGTTGTGGCAGATACGGTTATGGATGCTGATGCCCTTTCCACAGCTTTATTTATCCTGGGAACAAAAAAAGGTATCGATTTTATAAATTCTCTAGAGAGAGTTGAAGGGATGATAGTTTCTGATCGAGGATATGCTAGTTACTCATCCGGGTTTCATAATGTTTCTGGGTTTTCTCTCCTAGGGTTAAAAAATAATTTTATTACTAAGTGATAAGTAAATATTAATTTAATCCCCTCTCAATACCTTAAGGATCACCTTGGGCAATACTAAAATTCTTAAAAAAGTCTCTTTAGCCAAAAACCATTTTAACCCTAAGGCTTAAAAAATAAATTAAACAGTCATCAATAATCATTCATAAAGTTTATGAATAAAAGAAACTCAAATCTTATAATAATAGCAATCAAACAAACGGCTAAAAAAATATAATGTTAAAAATATCGTTGAGAGACATTAAAAATTAATTATTCTAAATACTAACAAAAAAATAATAAAAGCCTCAATTGAGTCGACATTAATATAACGTCAGTGAATTTAACTATAATTTAACCAAAACTTATAATTAAAAATATGTCGAATTTTGGTTTTTAAAATGGCAAGTCGAACTAAATTAAAAAATAAAAAAACCTTGATTTAACTAGGCCTTAACCTCAAACTTTTTAAAAGAATTTATGATTTAATTTTATATGGAATCACCTCAAAAAAAAGAAGAAAAAAAAGAAACTCCGCGAAAAATTATAATTATCCGGC
>JABGTQ010000280.1 GCA_018647025.1 Nitrospina sp.
CCACTGGGATTGGTATGTTTAATAATCACCGCTGATCCAGCTTCAAAGTCTTTTGCTAATTGCCAAGCAGCCTCCAGATCAATAATGTTATTGAAAGAGAGCTCTTTACCCTGAATTTTCTGAGATGATGCAATGTCCTGAGAAGTTGCATCTGGGTCCCGGTAAAAAGCTGCTAATTGATGAGGGTTTTCACCGTATCGTAGTGTCTGAATTTTCTCAAATGGTATCTGCAAAGTCGGGGGGAAGTCCTCTTTATCTTCTAACTGTCCTGATAAATAATCTGAGATCAAAGAATCATACCTTGCAGTATGGCTATAAGCATCTCGACTCAAGCGCATACGTGTTTTTTGTGTGACAACGCCTCCACAACCTTCAATTTCTTCTATCACAATTGAGTAATCTTTAGAACAGACCACAACCGCCACATCATTAAAGTTTTTAGCTGCCGACCGAATCATAGCCGGGCCTCCAATATCGATATTCTCAATAGCATCAGCTAGTAAACAACCTTCTCTTGCGATTGTGCTTTCAAATGGATACAAATTAACCACCACTAAATCTATAGGATCAATACCATGCTCATCCATAGACTTTTTATGGCCTTTAATATCTCGCCTTCCTAAAATACCACCGTGTACCTTTGGGTGAAGAGTCTTTATACGACCATCCATCATTTCTGGGAACCCAGTATAGTCAGAAACCTGCTTTACCGGAATTCCATGCTTAATTAACAAATTCGATGTTCCGCCGGTAGAAAGAATTTCTACATCAAGAGCTTGGAGTTTCTGTGCAAACTCCAAAATACCCGTCTTGTCCGAAACACTAATCAATGCTCTTTTAACAGGCTTCATCAACAACTAGAAAATAAAGGTTTATTTTTTCGAGGGAGGGGATTTCTTTATCAAAAAATCAGGAGTAATTACGTCGACAACCTTAAGCATCCAAACTGGGAAGGTACCTATCGACTCCATTAGACCGGGATCCTCTTTACTTACACTTTGGGGTATATCTTGTTTTTTTTGATTATCTTCCATTTTTATCTACTGCCTTACACTCAAGCCAAAACTATATCGTTCAGTTCGATTGCAGGATGTTACACGTTTTTCTAATTTTTTAAAACAAAAAAAGTTTCTACCGACCTCTAGCATCCTTACAACGAGGTGGGATTTTTAACAATGCAAAGTCCGTGAGTGAACTTCCAATCAACCTCTGCCTTTAAGTCAATTCGTCCAAATTCTTGCTGTAGATGCACAACGCACTTATTCAATAATGTTGCTAAAAAATTTTGATCTGAGTCGATCCAGGCTAAAGGTAACTTAAGAAGTTCCTGCTTAAAGGAATCGACCAAAGCACTATCACACTGCCTCACTTCTTCTTTGAAAACTCCTAACAAAAATACAATCTCAAGAAAACTTTTTGCCGATGGTTCGGATAACGGTGCGCAAGATATCTTCTTAAAAAGAATATAGTGCGCAAAAGCCATTGCTGTCCAATTAGTGAGGTCCATCATCTCATGATTTTCGTGAATATCGCATTTTCCCAAGTATTGCTTTATGGTGCGCTCACTCAACCCAAGACCCTTACGCGCAAATCTAAGGTGAAATATCCATTGATCAATAAATGACTCTGCATTTCGGACATCTTTAATTGAGGAAAAATGTCTCCAGCCTAAAGCTTTTTTATCACCTACTTCGGCAACCCTTGGAAAACGGACTACTAGTGCTGCTAATAAATCTTTATCCAACTCTGTGAACAACCTTTCGAGAAAGCTTCCATTTTCTTTGAGAAAGCTTTCGGTCTTCCACTTTAAAGTCATCAACTGTTGATATCCCGTCTGAAATAAAGGGAGAACATGCGTATGACTAAGAAGCCTCGCTCCCTTTTCTAAGTCACCGGAAGCCCCCAACTCTAACCCAATATTTATATACCCCAGAACTTTTTTTAAAGATTCTTTGCGAGTTTCCAAGTCCGATGGCTGCACCTGATCCGCCACCATTATTTTATTTGCCAGATATACAAGCTCCCAGCTAATTGTGTTTAGACGAGGAGAATTGCCCAATCGTAAAACAACATCTTTTAAAAATGGTACTGATTCTGTTTGCATGAGCGGATAATGCGGAGCTATATTAAACCCCCCTTGGTAAGAAAAATCCTCCAATTTTGTGGCAGGTATTTTTAAAGCATCCGGGCTCGGATAACTGTATACCTCCATTGCCTCTTTAAAGTCAGGAATCCCTCTCTCGGCTGTTCGAATAAGCCGCCACCGATATGCCGTTTCGATCGTCTGAGTAACAGGATACCAAATTACCGCTTCAAGAATAGAGGTATAAAGGCTTGGGTCCTCAGACCGTAGTAGAGTGATGAGTCTTCTTAGTGCTCCAGGTTCTTTTGTTTTAAAAAATACATCGTAAACACCATCCAAGCATAAGTGTTCCATTTCCTCAACACCTTCATACGAATCTGTCATTTCATCGTCTTTATATACTTTGATCAGCGATTGGAATAAAACCACCTTTTGATCAAAATCTTCATTCTGCAACCACTGCACAATACTAGAATCGTCACATGCATCTATAAACTCTAACCACTCCAAAGCACATTCAGGTACAAAGCAATCCCGCTGCCACCACTCAAGGTCAAAACTGTATTGCAATTGATTCTGCGACATCATTGCAAGTATAGGGAGAGATTCTCCGATTCCAGTCTCTTTAATCATTTGATAAAGTTCTTCTGGAGGTAACCCTCTTATCACTTCCTGAGAGTTAGGAGAAAGGTTTATAAAATCATGCATTAGTGATCCCCTTAACTGCATGGCGTAACGTATTTGATCCTCTGTCGACAATTTTGCAAGGACATCTTCCACCTTATCAGGGTGTTCACTAATCCATTCAACAGGAAATGGATTAACACCATCTGAAAAGTCATTTAAAGTATCAGTTATATTTTTCATATCCATCAAAAAAACTACGTTTATTAACCTTTATTCAATACCAAAAAAATTAGTATTTAATGCTAGCAATTTTATTTTATCAAAACTAAATCACCTTTAACAATAAGGCATCAGTGTAGGCTTAATAAATAGGAACTCGATCCTATTC
>JABGTQ010000041.1 GCA_018647025.1 Nitrospina sp.
TAAAATTTGCAGAACGATTAAAAAAATTAAGGGAGAATATTAGCAGACATATAAAGCTGCTTTTTAAAGAAGACAATGAGTCTGTTTTATTTTGTTATATATGGATTCTAGTATGCTTAATTTTATTTACTCTGCTTAGAGTAGAGCATAGCCGCTATATGCTCCCAAGTTCCGCGGCTATTGCGATTTTGACAGGGAGATTGTTTGCGGGCATAGAAAAGAATCCAGAAGAATCAGGTGAGTTTGGTTTTAAAGTTTCTACTGTTATTACGTCTCTAATTTTACTAATTTCTTCGCTTTTGACGGGCATTGGGGTCTTTATTTTTGATTCCATTCCAGCAGAGTTATTTGTTCTTCCGGTATTATTATTTTCAGGAGCTTTATTTTTGGCTTTTTCTATTCGGTCAGGCCTTTCTCTGGTATTTCCTATTGCTCTTGCATTGACTTTGACTATGTCTTCATTAAGTGGGGATGTTTTGCCTTATGTTAGCCGCTATCCCATGAAGAAGTTTGCCAGTCATATCAATCAGGAAAAATTTAAAGGTCCCATTGCGGTTTATAATCTGGGAAGTCATAGGGCGCGTCTGGGAATTTTGACTGGCAGAATGGTAGTTAAGTTGCATTCTCCTGACGAAGTGGAGAAATTTTTGAGGACGAATAAAAAAATATATTTGGTTATTAAAGAATCAGATTGGAAAAAGAATTTCTCAAAAACAAATATGGAAATCATAAAAAAAGATCAAATTGGGAGTAAACCTAGAATTGAATCAAACGAAATTACAGGTTTGTTTGATACAGAAAAACTAGGAAAGATTTTAAGTTCTACTGAGACTCTTTATTTTATGAGCAATAAATAAGGCTCTATTTAACGTTGGGTATTTTCATGCTAGAAAAATTATACTTGACGAAATCCCTATTGTGAGATGAGGTGAAAAATGCATATTTCGAGTTAGCCTGGATCAAATAGAAAGCTTCTGGCATCTTGGATTTTAAAGAATTAAATTGAACTGAATTAGATAGCCACATTTTTTTAGGATTGTTTTGTAGCTGTTTTAGTAATTCTTCCGTTTCTTTGATAGGGTTCTCTAAGTCTCTGTCTGAGTAAAACAGAATTGCATGTTTTGGGTTCCAAAAAGAAAGTCTGAAGTTTCCGAGTTTGATATTTTCTGGAATATTGAGCTTGATTATCGAGGCTAACTGGCGAACTTCTTTGCTGCTTTCTCCTAAAGTTACTTTGGCTTGGAAAGGAGTGGCATTCACAAACAATGCTGTCAGGCAAACAATTCCCGCCAAGCCGCTGATCAATTGATCTTTCCTGCGAGAATCAAGCCAGTCATAAAATGTTTTCGCGGCAATGATTGCCAGTGCAGGGAAAATCATTAAGGCATAGCGGATGGTATGGTTTTTACTTGTACTCATGACCATAAATACCAAAGTGGGCCATAAAAAAAGCAAAAGTGAATTCCCGTCTTTTTCAATGAATCCACGTTTCCCGAATTTATATAACCCTATCAGCGCAAAAGGAAGCCAGGGCCAGTAATTTCTTAAAAAATCTTCAGCATATCCTAGGAAATTATATGGATGTATATTTTCTCCAAAGCCTCTATTAAAAATTAAAACCCCAAAATGAGAATCGATAAAGCTTTGACCGAATTGCATCCAACTGATCAAGTACCAACTGAATCCCAAACCCAATGCAAGTAAGATTCCTGTGACTAATAATGGATTAACCATTTCCTTCCATTGGCGGCTGAAAACCAGGTGAAAAAATGCAATCGCTAACGGGAAGATGCCCAAGACACTTTTTGATAAAATTCCTCCTGCGGTGGCGAGGCCAAAAAGCAGATACCACGGCTTGTGATTTTTTGCTTTGATAAATGCGAATAAAGCAAGCGTAACAAAAAATGCTAAAGGGATATCGACCATTGCCCTGCGCGATGAATCCATGAATATTCCGGGGAAAAGTAAAATCAGCGATGCAGCAAAAGCAATCCAGGAGTCTTTGTATAGATGGTTCGCCAATCGATATGTCAAAACTATAATTCCTGTTCCAAATAATCCGGAGAAAAAAACTGCAGAAAAACTGGATACTCCAAATATGCCGTATGCCAGAGCCATCAGCCA
>JABGTQ010000281.1 GCA_018647025.1 Nitrospina sp.
AGCACAACCTGTCCCGGCTGCTGTCACAGCTTGTCTATATTTATGATCATGAACATCCCCTGCAGCAAAAACACCTTCAATATTAGTTTCTTGCGTCCCTGCTTTAACTTTAATATACCCAATTTCATCAAGATCTAATTGTCCCTTAAACATTTGAGTGTTGGGTGTATGTCCAATTGCATAAAATATTCCTGCAACTGGGATGTCCTTCACTTCTTTTGATTTTACATTCTGCACTCGTGCACCAGTAACAAAATCATCACCAATAGCATCTTCAAATGTAGTGTCCCATATAATCTCAAGTTTTTTATTATCGAACGCACGTTTTTGCATAATTTTTGAAGCTCTTAGTTCATCACGCCGATGTACAAGATAAACAACAGAGCCAAATTTTGTCAGATAGCTTGCCTCTTCCACAGCCGTATCACCTCCTCCTATAACCATTAGAGGTTGGTTTTTAAAAAAAGGTAATGCACCATCACACACAGCACAAGCGGACATACCGTTATTCCACATTTTCTCTTCATTAGGAACTCCCATTCTCTTTGCTACAGCACCGGTCGCGATTATCACAGACTTTGCTTTCACTTCTCTCTGTTCTGATTTAATTACAAAGGGCCTTTTCGAAAAATCAACTTCAACAATATCCTCTCCAACCATTTCCGTACCAAAACGCTCAGCTTGCTTACGAAAAAGTTGCATCAATTCGGGTCCCTGAATACCATCTGGAAAGCCAGGGTAATTCTCAACATCAGTAGTGGTAGTTAATTGACCTCCAGCTGAGCCACCAGTTACATAACCTTCAAACATAAATGGTTTTAGGTTTGCTCGGGCGGCATAAATAGCCGCTGTATGTCCCGCAGGTCCCGAACCAATAATAACTAAATCTTTTAAATCTTCCATCGAACAACCTTTCTATTTTTTCGAATAGGCACAACGAAAACCTACATCGCTATATTTATACTCAGGAATTTTAGCAACTCGGTCTGAAGCTCTTAAGTAATGGCTTGGAGAATGCCATGCCCCACCACGGACAACTTTTTCTTTACCTGTAGTTGACCCTGTTGGATTTAACACATTACTTTCTAATTGATAAGGGCCATACCAATCAAGCGTCCATTCATAAACGTTGCCCAACATATCATAAAGATTATTTGAGTTTGGTCGCTGACCACCTACATCGGTAGTAGAACCAACATTATAAATTTGTTTAAAGTGCGCTCCACCGGGATTATCACCTTGAGCTGCATGTTCCCATTGTGCTTCAGTAGGAAGGTTACCACCTCGCCATTTACAAAAAATCTGTGCATCTTCCCATGACACAAATACTACTGGCTGCTTCATTCCACTAAAATCTTTTGGCCGCGTCTCATGTAAATCATTAGGATTACAAACTCCTTCAGCAAAACATTTCATATAATCCGAATTAGTCACTTCATATTGATCTAAACTAAAAGATTTGAGTCTTACGTTGTGAGGGATCTCATCAGAGCACCAATCAGAATTGTTTTGCTCTTCGGCACAATATATATTACCAATAGAAAATTCGCCTGCTTTAAAATTTATCTGGCTACTCACCTTTGGTAATGCGTATACAAGATTAAAGAGTAAAGAAAAAATTATTACCACAAAAATATAAATGGAATAAATAGATTTTTTATTTTTCATATAACTCCCTACTCAAGAGTATTTAAAATAGCTTTTTTTACCTTCTCATAGTCTGCAGGAAGATTCACTGGAGCAAAAGCAAAGTCAGAAGAAACTCCTTCAATCTTACCAGTATGATAATTATGAAGAAAGTCTGTAAACTTTAATCCGTTGGCCGTTGACACAACAACAACCCGATTGTTCTTTTTAATTTTACCTTGCTTAATCAGTTTTTCAAGTACCGCTAATGCAACGCCTGTATGAGGACAACAAAATAGACCTGTAAGATTTGCACGTCCAACAGCATTGGCTAACTCCGATTCAGATGCCTCCTCAACAATTCCATCAAAACTCTGCAGAGTTTTGATGGCTTTTTTCACGCTAACAGGATCACCAATTTGGATTGCTGATGCTAGAGTATTTTTAGCCTGAATAGCTTCAAATTTCTCAAACCCAGACATATAACTTCTATAGAGTGGATCAGCTTGCTCTGCTTGGGCGCAAACAAGTCGTGGATACTTATTAATCAAACCTAATTCTTTTAACATTTCAAACCCACGTCCAATGGCACTAATATTTCCTAAATTTCCGCCGGGAACTATAACAAAGTCTGGGACCTCCCAATTAAACTGCTCCACTATTTCAAAGCTAATAGTTTTTTGACCTTCAATGCGGAGTGAATTCATTGAATTGGCTAAATAAATATCATTTTTTTCGCAAACCTGTTTAACCAGCTTCATACAACCATCAAAGTCAGTATCTAGCGAAAAAGTAAGAACGCCATGAGTGATTGGCTGAATTAATTGAGTCAACGAGATCTTATCCTTAGGTAGAAATACAATAGCCTGAATTCCCGCAACAGCGCAATAAGCAGCAAGGGCAGCTGAAGTATCACCAGTAGAAGCACAGGCAACAGCGCGAATATTTTTGCCCTCAGAAATCATTTGTTTTACCATTGAAACAAGAACTGTCATTCCAAGGTCTTTAAAAGAGCCTGTATGAGACATTCCACATTGCTTTATCCATAAATCATCCAATCCAAGTTGACTTCCTAATCGTTCAGCCCAAAAAAGATTGGTACCACCCTCCAAAGTTGAGACGACATTCTTATTATCTAGATTAGGACAAACCCACTCTTTCTTACCCCACACAGAACTAGCATAAGGCCATTCATGTCTACCTACTCTGTCATTAAAAAGTGCTTTCCATTCATCGGGGCCAAGCTGTTTGAGAAGGTTTATATCATGTTGAACTTCGAGTAATTCATCGCATTGAGGGCATTTATAAATAATCTCATTAAGTGGATGTCTTCCAGAACAACCCTTAATACACTGAAACCAAGCATTGAGTTTTATCTTCATTTCTCTACTCTAATAAAATTTGATTTTTCATAAACAACTTCCAACTCATCAATTTCTCTAAGGGCAAGTTGAATATTTTTTTCGTTTGAACGGTGTGTCATCATAATAAGAGGGACAGCTTTACCTTCATCACAACGTCCCTTCTGGATAACAGAAAAAATTCCGAT
>JABGTQ010000042.1 GCA_018647025.1 Nitrospina sp.
AGTTTATCCTACGGTAGTCTTTAAGAGAAATTTTTTTAACTTGGATCTAAACGTATAAGTTTAAAAAAGATAGTCTAATCAAAATATTTTTTCATAACAACTGATGAGAAAATTCATAACAAAAAATTTTTCTTTCACAACCCTAATTCTATTTACATGCGTGTCATTGGTTTATTTTGTAGTGGACGCCATAGCGGAACCTTCATCGAAAAATCATAGTGATACCTTAACTGTTGGAGTGGTTGGCGATACCGGAATTGGTGAACGAGCTTATCACCCAGGGTTCATAGCAGTTGTGAAAGCCCTAAGGAAACATCACCCTGATTTGCTACTGCATCTTGGAGACTTTGTTTATCAACCAAAAATGTTTCCACAAACCTGCCCAGAACGATACCTTAGTGAGATAAGACAAACCCTTGTTGACCCCTTTAAGTATAAATTGTTTGTTCCTGGTGATAATGACTTGCCTCCGAAAATAGATGAACCAAAAGGTTCAGGGTGTTGGGAAAAAGTTGATGAGATGGATAGTAATTTTGATTCTTATCCAACATCCATCCATGAACCAAGGGCCTATGAAGGAACGATGATTATTGGTAACACTTTGATTACGATTCTTAATACTCAACCATGGCAAGATCCAACAGCTTGGCTTAGTCCCAGAATTAAAAAAGCAAAGAACGAAGGGTTATGGACTATTATTGCTTTGCACGAGCCGGCTATTACTACCGCATGGTATCTAGAAAAAAGAGATACAGTGTTAAAACAGCTAACCGCACTTAAGCCAGACCTTGTGTTTTCAGGCAATCAACACTCTTATGAGCGGTTTCACCAAATTAAGGAACCCAAACAAGACAGGTCAATTCCTTTTGAACTATCTAAATCAGGGGATTATTTAAAAGGAGACGGAACTATTTTTGTAATATCAGGGGGGGGTGGCGCTTATTTCAAACCGTTTGCAGATCAACAAGGATATAAAAAAAGAATAGCACCAAAGGCTGTATTTGATGCGCTCGCCACACGCGCCCTTATGAACCATTTCTTAATTCTAAAAATTGGGCAAACAAAATTACAAGCAACAACCTATCGGGTCTGTCTGGAACAAAATACAAAGGATAAGAAAAACCCAAGATGGAAACCAAATAAACCGATGTGGAATTCTATTAGACTAGAATGCGAAGGACAAAAAAAGGGTATGACCGCCTTCGACACATTCCAAATTAAACTCAAAAACAAAACATACGAAAATAACTAACGAATTAACTTTCTTTGAGAAAAAGGTCAACTTCATCGATCATTTTTTTTACATCTTGCGCCGAAGTATTGATCGCTTTTTTCTCTTCATCAGTTAGTTTGAGTTCTATTATATTTTCAATGCCAGACATTCCAAGAGTTACGGGAACACCAAAAAAAATCCCATCCCATCCATATTCACCTTCAAGAAATGCAGTGCACGGGAGCATTCTTTTCTTATCAAGGAGAACCGCTTCAATCATCTTAACTACAGAGGCCCCTGGAGAAAGAAACGCACTTCCTTTTTTAAGTAGGCCGACAATCTCAGCGCCGCCAGAACGAGTACGATCTACAAGACGATCTATTTGTTCTGAATTCATCAAGTCGGTAATGGAGATGCCTGAGACGGTCGTATACCTAGGCATAGGGACCATTGAATCTCCATGTCCTCCAAGAACCATCGCATCCACATCGACCAGAGAACAGTTAAGTTCAAGAGAAACAAACGTTCTAAATCTAGCAGAGTCAAGAACGCCTGCCATCCCTATGATACGATTCTTTGGTAGGCCTGAAACCTGTTTGGCCACATAAACCATTGCATCCAATGGGTTAGAGACAACGATTATAAATGGGTTGGATGAGTGTTTCATGATCTGTTCTGTGACCTCTCTGACGATCTTAGCATTAATTTTTAAAAGATCGCTTCTATCCTGCCCCGGTTTACGGGGTAGACCGGCTGTAATGACAACAATATCTGAGTTTGCCGTATCCTTATAATCGTTAGTGCCAGTCACGATACTGTCAAATACCTGTAAGCATCCTGATTGTTGAAGATCAAGCGCCTTACCTTGAGGTAACCCTTCAACGATATCGGCAATAACTACATTACCCAAGTTTTGGTAGGCTGTCAGTTGTGCAACCGTTGTTCCTACCTGACCAGCACCCACAACCGTTATTTTTTTTCGCGTGGTTACCATAAAATCCTTTCTTAGCTCAATTCAGTATGCCGTCTCTATATGGGCAATAAGTCTCAAACCGGGGCTTAATCCAAATTATATTGTTTTAAATCACATTATTTAATTTTAAGAGTGCTAAGTTTTACTGAGTAACGTTTTCTTGATTTTCTCAATTTTAAGCTTTGACATGGAATAAAGAAGCAAGGCTAAAATATAATTTTACCTACTTAGGGATAAAGCTTTTAACTTTAAGGTTGCTGGTAGATTGAGGTAAGTTAAACTAGAATATTACTCCCTAATTTGTCAAGTAATTTTGATTAGGAAGAATAAGGATTATATAAACTATGGATCATATGAAACCAAAACACTCATTTGGAATTGATTTCAGTACCATCCCATCTATTTCAGACAACCTAGCAGAATTAACAAAAACTATTTTTGTTTTAAAAGCCTTGATCAAGGCAGAACAGGAAAAAATAAAAGATTTTCACCGTTCCGGTGCTGGGGGACGCGAAGTAGTCCAGGCTCATACGTCCCTTATCGATTCAGTCATATGCTACTTAGTAGAAGAATTAGTGACCTCTAGACAAAAACTTTTTTCTCATACTCTTTTAGAAGATTTTTCTATAATCGCGGTGGGAGGCTATGGACGAGGGGAATTAAATCCATGCTCAGATATTGACCTCCTTTTTTTAACTTCAAAAAACATTCGTCGTTCGAGCGATTTGCTTATTCAGGATTTTATTCCCATTTTATGGGACCTTGGACTGGAAGTTGGGTCAAGCTGTCGTACCCTGCAAGAATGTTTACTCCTGGCCGGAAAAGATGTTACAGCAAAAACATCCATGATAGAGACACGCTTTATGATCGGAAGCCAAACAAAGTATAAAAAGTTTTTTCAATCGATTGAAAAAAATTCATTAAGAAAAAATATCAAAGAGTTTCTTGATGAAAAGTCTAAGGAAAAAAACCTTCGCTACAAGGAGGGGGAAGGTCCGTCAAGTGATCCAGAGCCTAATATAAAAGACGGTGTAGGTGGATTGCGAGATTACCACACTGCACTATGGGCTATTGCCATTCGCTTTGGGTGCCTGTCATTCAGAGAAATACCACGCAAAGATATTATATCATCAGAGGAATTGGACATACTAAACCTTTCTGTTGACTTCATTTTACGTGTGCGCAATGAACTTCA
Source organism: Nitrospina sp. (assembly GCA_018647025.1). GTDB lineage: Bacteria > Nitrospinota > Nitrospinia > Nitrospinales > VA-1 > Nitromaritima. The sequence goes on from JABGTQ010000042.1 coordinate 3,382, forward strand.
TTACCTTAATAATAAGAAACAGGACGTCCTTACTCATGATCTGCAGAAACAAGCGAGCGCTAACCTAGGATACAAAGAAAGAAACGAAACACTCAGGGTTGAAGAATTTATGCATAATTATTTTATTCACGCAACTAATGTTCATCAATATTCAGAAATTATATTTCAAAGGTGCATTGAAACCAGACGAACCATAAAAAAAGTGTTCTCCTCATTTGCAAAAAAGAGCCTAGGAGATGGATTCCATGCATCCGGAGAAAACTTAACAATCGAAGATGAGGGGTCTGATGTCCTGTTTAGGGAAAATCCAAGAATGATCCTAACTGTATTCGAGTTATGCCAAATACACAATCTTTCACCGACCTATCAAATTAAACGACTAATAAAAAAACAAATACATTCATTAGGGAGTGTGCTTGGGCAAAAGAGTGAGGTAAGAAAATTTATTTTAAACACTCTAAAAAAATCTAATTCAGAGAAATTTCTTCGTCTCATGCATGAAGTTGGGGTCTTGGGTACTCTCTTACCAGAGTATGGACGGTCTCATTGCAGGGTAAGTTACGACTTTTACCATCGCTATACAGCTGACGAACACTCTCTAAGGATGATTCGTTTTCTTGAAGAACTTAAAAACAAACCGAGTAGTTTTGAGAAATTTTCTGAAAACTACGAACAATTAAACTCTAAAACGTTACTTAAATTATCGGCTTTCATTCAACCTATCCTAGCAAAAAAAGACCCAGAGGGCTCTGAAGGACAGTTAAAACATATTTTACTTGCAACCGTTCATCTCGACTTAGGCGCTGAAGAACTTCAAATCATAGATTTTCTAGTAAGCAATGCTTATTTGATGATAGAAACGGCCCTTCACAGTGATATCCGGCAGCCAAGAGTTATAGAAAATTTTACTAAAAAAGTGGGCTCTATCAAAAAACTAGATTTGCTATATTTGCGAAGTTACTCTGAGCTTAGGGCTGTCGCTCCCGGTACTTTTACTTCATGGAAAAAAGTTCTTATTTCTGAGTTGCACCAGAGGTCACGAGATTACTTTCAAAATCCTGAATCACTTCACTCAAGACCACTCACAACCTGGGTCGAAGTCTATAAAATTCTTCACTGGGAATTCCCCCCAGAGGATCTAGAGTTTCATTTTAATAATATCCCAGAGGATTATCTAGCAACGGTTGAAGTGAGAGAAGCTGCTCTGCATATAAGATTGATAAGGTCCTTAAAAGACAGAACTTTTATATTTAACCATAGCTTCAACGAGGAGGGTAAACTTCACCAGATTATTCTTTGCTGTCCA
>JABGTQ010000282.1 GCA_018647025.1 Nitrospina sp.
AAGTTTGACACCAATGGAGATGGCACACCAGACCAATATCAAAAGTTTTATCCATCAGGAAAGCTAAATATAATTGAATTCGATACAAATTCAAACGGACAGGTTGATCGTTGGGAATATTACAATGAAGATGAAACGCTAAATCGAGTAGAGTTGGACCGCAATCATGATGGCAAACCTGATATGATCAAGAAAAAATAATTGGAGCTTTTATGAAACGATACCAAGTTTTGATAATGCTATTAACTATCATACTATTTTTAGCAAATTCCTGCGCACCAAAACCTACTAAAAAAGTTCCCATAGAATTTGAATCCGGTCAAAAGTATTTTCATCGAGTTTGTGCAAATTGTCATGGCGTCGATGCACTTGGTAAAAACACTAGAGCACCAGGGTTTATAGACCTCGAGTATCTACCTGAAAATTTTTCTGATGAAGAGTTTTATCAGCAAATCATTGAGGGTTCAAAAAAAATGCCTTCGCAGCGTAATAAAGTATCCGACCCTGAAATCAAGGAAATCATTAAATATCTACGTTATTCACAAAAAATCGCAGACCTTATAGTAGAAGATGATGACCCAGACAATGAGGATGAGGAATAACTACTCTCGCTAACTTTGAAATCATTGACAGCCATTGCCTTTTTGGATAGATTAGTCCGCTGCTAATCTATTTCCCCCATTCGTATATCAACTGTTTTAATGGAGTGATTTAATATGTCCGACAAAGAAAATTATATTCAAAATCTATTTGCAAACCGTCTTGGTGGAAATAAATTCGGCAAAGACACAAAAATATATAAATTTGAAAAAATAAAACGCGCTAAGCGTGCGGCAATGGAGGAAAACCCTAAGAAGGAACTTTTTGACCTAGGAGTCGGTGAACCTGATGAAATGGCTTTCCCCGGAGTGATTAAAACGCTTCAACTAGAAACCGAAAAACCAGAAAATAGAGGTTATACAGATAATGGGATTCAAGAATTCAAGGATGCCGCTGTAATTTATATGGATAAAGTTTTTAATGTTAAGGGCCTTGATCCTAACAAACATGTAAATCATACAATTGGCGCTAAACCTGGACTCGCTATGTTGCCATCGATCTTCATTAACCCGGGTGATATTACTCTAATGACTGTTCCAGGATACCCTGTCATGGGAACCCACACGCAATACCTAGGAGGAGAAGTTGTTAATTTGCCTCTCACAAAAGAAAATAATTTTTTACCTGATCTCAAGTCAATTACCCCAGATATTGCAAAAAAAACTAAGCTTTTATATTTGAACTACCCAAACAACCCTACAGGTGCAAATGCTACTCGTGCATTTTATGAAGAAGCGATTGATTTTGCCAAACAATATGATGTGGTCATAGTCCAGGATGCAGCTTACGGAGCTTTAAACTTTGATGAGAAGCCAACCAGTTTCCTATCCATTCCAGGAGCTATGGATGTGGGTGTAGAAATTCATTCACTCTCCAAGTCATATAATATGACAGGGTGGAGAATTGCTTTTATCGTTGGTAATGAATTAGTCGTTAAAGGGGTCGCTCACGTAAAAGATAATATGGACTCTGGTCAGTTTGCAGCTATTCAAAAAGCAGCAGTCTATGCCCTGGAAAACCCTGATATCACTGAAAAAATTCTAGCAAAATATCGACGCAGATTGGCCACGTTAGTTGAAGCCTTAAACTCTGTGGGGTTTGATGCAACTATGCCAGGTGGGTCATTTTTCCTTTACGTAGAAGCCCCAAAGGGTATAAAGGGCGGACAAAGATTTCAATCTGGAGAGGAATTTTCACAGTACCTGATTAAAGAAATGATGATTTCAACTGTCCCATGGGATGACGTTGGAAACTTCACTCGTTTTTCAGTAACTTTTGCTGCTAAGGGTATCGAAGAAGAAATACGCATTATCAACGAAATTAAAAATAGACTATTAACTGTAAATTTTGAATTTTAACTCGATTTAGATTACTAAAAATTTAAATTGATTACCGAAGAAAGTAATATCTCTTCATAAAACCTGTTCTATAGTTATTAGAAACTAGCCCCTCCTTTAAGAACTATTCAATGCAATGAAACATATAGCTTACATTGCAATAGGATCAAACATTGGCAACCCACGCGATAACTGTATAGAAGCGATTCGTGAAATATCAAAAAATGATTCTATAAAAATCATATCCAAGTCTTCGTTTTATCAAACTTCTCCTATTGGTCCTATTC
>JABGTQ010000283.1 GCA_018647025.1 Nitrospina sp.
GAAGTACAGGGAGATCTACAGGTCCGCATTTACACTTTGAAGTCAGAAATGATTCTCATCCGATCAACCCTCTAAACTATCTACCAAAAAAATAAACATTTAATCTGTTTACGTGACAGATTCTTAATCTTTTATAATGTCAATGAAGTAAATATTTTTTAAATCCTTAAAAATCTTAAGAGGCAAACTATGGAAACGTTGAAATCTGTTATTCGGGACATCCCTGACTTCCCAAAAGAAGGTATTATTTTTAAAGACATCACTCCGCTTCTCTCTAACTCTGTTGCCTTTAAACAAGTCATCGATACTTTGAGAGATAGGTATAAGAATAATAGGGTAGATCAAGTTGTAGGAGTAGAGGCACGAGGTTTTATTTTTGCTTCTGCACTGGCATACGCACTAGGCTGTGGAGTAGTGATGGTAAGAAAACCAGGTAAGCTTCCCTATAAAACATTTCATAAAAAATACAGTCTCGAATACGGTGAAGATAATGTAGAAATTCATCAGGATGCTTTTGAAAAAGGACAAAACGTTATTATTATAGACGATGTCCTTGCGACTGGAGGTACGCTTGCTGCTTGCATCGAGCTAATAAATAAAAATTTTGAAGTTGACTTATTAGAGGTCGGTTTTCTTATAGAGCTTGATTTTTTAAAAGGGCGTGAGAACCTCGGGAAGGTACCTATATATTCAATGATGCACTTCTAGTAAGGAATTTTAGATAATTATAATTAGATATCTGTCAATTTAGTAGTTTGGGCGGGTTCAATTGTTTTGATACAAAGTTCGTCTGACAAGGCATTAACCAGTTGACGGGTGTCTTCCAGATAATCAGGAGAAATGATCAGTTCTATTATGCTTTGTTCTGCATTTACTGTTCTTACAATAGCAAGGTTGTCATATGCCTCAAAGATACTAACAATATATGCGATGTCTCTTTTTTCAACTTCTAGAAGCCATTGGATCGAGTCTGCGTGAACCATAGTAGTTGGGCGAGTTATCTAAGCATTAACATTATTATGGAAACCGCAGCTGGAGTAATACCTGAGATACGGGACGCTTGTCCTAGTGTTGTCGGGCGTATACTCTCAAGTTTTTGAACAACCTCACAAGATAGACCCGATATACTTTCATAGTTAAAGTCGATGGGGATTCGGTAGTTTTCTAGTTTTTTTTGTTTGGATACAACATGGTTTTGTCTTTGAATGAATCCTTCGTACTTAACTTGAATCTCTACCTGCTCTCCTGCAAGTTTTGATAAAGAGGCGCCATTGAATGTTTCTATGATTTGGCTGTAAGTTACTTCAGGACGCTTTAATAATCCAGCTAGAGTGGTAGGTGTTTTTAAACTTTTAACACCCAGTTGAGAGACCAGTTCTTTTCCTTGTTCATTGGGAACAACTTTGGTTGTATTGAGTCGCTTAATTTCCTTTTCTACAGTTTCTTTTTTTAGAAGGCAAAAGTCATACGTTGCATTTGAGACTAGATCGAGTTGATGACCTTTTCCCATAAGCCTTGTGTCAGCATTGTCTTGTCTAAGAAGCAAGCGATTTTCAGCACGCGATGTGAACATACGGTAGGGTTCCTCGGTTCCTTTGGTCACTAGATCATCAATCATTACTCCGATATAGCTTTCCATACGGCTTAAAGTAAAAGGTGCGCGACCGAGAGAGCTTAAAGCGGCGTTTATACCCGCAATCAGTCCTTGGCCAGCAGCTTCCTCATAGCCCGAGGTTCCATTGATCTGTCCGGCGTGGAAGAGCCCTTTTATTTTTTTAGTTTCTAATGTAGATAAAAGCTGTGTTGGTGGTACAAAATCGTATTCAATAGCATAACCTGGAGCGACGATCTCGGCATTTTCAAGTCCGGGAATAGTGCGTACTAATTCCCATTGCACTTCTTCAGCTAAACTGGTGGAAATACCATTTGGATAGATCCAGTCTGTGTCTAGTCCTTCTGGCTCAAGAAAAACATGGTGTGAAGTTCGATCGGGGAACTTTACAACTTTATCTTCGATAGAAGGGCAATAGCGAGGTCCAACCCCTTCAATAACTCCACTGTAAAGAGGTGAAAGGTGCATGTTCCTGCTAATAACATCTGCTGTGCGAGCATTTGTATATGTTATGTGGCAGGGTACCTGAGGCTGGCTTATTTTAGTGGTTGAAAATGAAAATGGTTTTGGATCAAAATCTCCTTGCTGTATTTCACATTGAGAAAAATCGATAGATTTACTAAGTAATCGTGGAGGAGTGCCTGTTTTTAAACGGCCAAGTTCGAAACCCTGGTCCAGAAATGATTGCGAAAGTTTGTTCGAAGGTTTTTCACCTACACGCCCAGCAGGCCAATTTTTCATTCCAAGGTGGATACGTCCGTTTAAAAAAGTTCCTGTAGTGATGACTATAGATCGAGAATTTAGCTCAAGCCCAGAGCTAGTTCTTAAACCTTTGACCGAATCTTTATCAAAAAATAATTCATCTACTTCATCACATATTAAGCTGAGGTGGTCTTGGGATTCAAGGACTCGACGCATTTCTTTTTTATAGAGATGTTTATCTGCTTGAGCTCGGTACCCTCGAACAGCTGGTCCTTTTGACGCATTGAGGACGCGAAACTGGATACCTGTTTTATCAATACAGCGTGCCATTTGACCACCAAGAGCATCAATTTCACGTACAATATGCCCTTTGCCTATGCCACCAATTGCTGGGTTACAGGGCATAAGCGCTATTTTTTCGAGGTCAAGGGTGACAAGGGCGGTATGTACTCCCATCCGAGCAGAAGCAAGAGCGGCTTCACATCCTGCATGCCCACCACCGATAATTATTACACCGTAAAATTTCATAAAGTATTTTTGCCGTTTGTCTCTATAATCTAGGAATTTCTATTTTACACTAAAGGTTAAATAAGAAAAACTGCAATATTAGTATAAAATAAAA
>JABGTQ010000284.1 GCA_018647025.1 Nitrospina sp.
CCAGTATTGACCGGTCTGGGTTAAGGCACGATGAAACTGCCATCTCTAAGGCTGCCGTTCCTGATCCAGTTATTAAAATCGCCGAGTATTCCTTTTCGATGTCAAACGCTTTTAGCAGATTTTTGCGGATCAACAACATTAGGTTTGAGAATTCAGGTTCTCGGTGGCACAGGTCACCACGAAGTTGAGCATCTCTTACTCTGTCAGTTACGTTGACAGGACCTGGGTTCATTAATGTCATTTTTTTCATATATTTTTTCTGGGTCACAGTATAAATTTATAACAGCTGTATTGTAGTTTAACCTACAGCATGGAGAGGGGCAAAGTTTTATAAATAGATACTAAAAAGTGTTTCTCAATGGTGATTGAAAATTTTTCACCCCCCTCTTATAATCAGATTAATGATCAACTTATCTCAGATAATAATTGGTTTGTTTTTATTTAAGGTTTGGGTAGCCACTGCGGACGCTGATTATTCAAACTTATTTATTCCTCAAATCAAGTATGAAGGTGGGCATTCTATGCCCCATCCGACAGCCATTGATAGTTTACTAGGACAGATTGAACGCAGAACTTCTATTGAGACTAACCGAGGATTGACACAGATTGCATTGTCTTATCCCAAACTCTATCGATATCCATTTATATATATGGCAGGGAGTAGAGAGTTTGAAAAATTTTCTGCTAATGACATAAAACGACTTAGAAATTATTTGAGTTATGGTGGGTTTCTCCTTATAGACGACAATTCCTCTGGTATTAACTCAAAATTTGATATCTCGGTTCGTAAAATGATTGAGGCATTATTCCCACAAGTTCCTTTAAGGAAGATTTCCCGAGATCATTCAATCTTCCGTTCTTTTTATTTGATTAACCGAGTGTCTGGACGAAAGCAGGTTAGCCCATACTTGGAAGGAATTAATATTAAAGGGAGAACGGTTCTTGTTTACTCAGCCAACGACCTTGGGGGTGCTTGGGCAAGGGATAAGTTGGGGCAATGGACTCATGATATTGTTGGCGGGGGTAACAGACAAAGGCAGCTTGCAATAAGACTTGGAGTAAACATTGTCATGTATGTGCTGACACTAGACTATAAAAAAGACATGGTTCATTTGCCTATTATCCTTGAGCGGCTAAAGAGAAATAAGTTGCCATGAAGACCGTTATCGCTTTATTTGGTTTAGACAGCAGTATGTTTAATGAAGCGGGTCTTAATTTTGCTTTAACAGAGCTATTGCACGTATGGATATTATTATTGTTTGTGACCACGCTCGCTCTGTGGTTTTTCTGGACCAGTCTTAAACGAATCCATTCACCATTCCGTAAAGCCCTTCTTATTAGCCTGAGAACTTTTACTTTTTTTCTATTCATATTGATTCTTTTACAGCCAGAACTTGAATTCCGAAAAAGTCATACTCTTAAAAATAGAATTGCTATTTTAGTTGATGATACTATGAGTATGTCCATAAAAACATTTCCATCAGAACAACCTCGAATCGATTTTGTTCGTCAGGCTTTTGAAAAAAACCAAGGCGTATTAGAGTCTTTGTCCAATATTTTTCAACTCGACTATTACTTAATATCCGACCAAATAGAAACGGTTTCTTCGTTCGGTTCAGCTAGGCGTTACAGTTCAAATAAAAGAAACACCGACTTTGAAGCGGTTTTTTCTAAACTAAAAACCCTTTATGGCAGTAAATCCCTGCAAGGTGTAATGTTGTTCTCGGACGGGGCAGACCTTGCAATAAATTCTGATAATATTTCTTCTGGGTTGAACACTCTTCTTGCAGGGTGGGAGGTTCCTATTCACAGTTTTCAAGCAGGAACCAATCATATGTTCAAAGATTTAGCGATTGAGGAAGTTGATGCAGCCGATTTTGGATTTATTCATCAACCAGTGCGCTTGACAGTTACGATAGGCGCCTCAAATATGGGGAATAGAAATATACCGCTCGTGCTCAAAGATGGAGATGCAATATTGCTTTCCCATGTTTTAGAGATTAGGGAGAGAGAGAGTCGTTATTCAGTAGAACTGGAATTTACTCCAAACCTCCTAGGTAATCACATATACTCACTTACTGTCCCGCTCTTTGCAGGTGAGTCTGTAGAAAAAAATAACAGGAAAGACTTTCAGATTAAAATCATTCGTGACCGAATACGTATCCTTCATTTGAACGGGCGCCCATCATGGGACTCTCGTTTTTTACGTGAGGTTTTAGCCAATCATCCGAAGATTGACCTTTTATCTTTTTTTATTTTACGAACATTGGATGACGATGTTGTTTCACCTACTTCTGAGTTGAGCCTTATCCCGTTTCCAACCAATTTATTGTTTAACGATTATCTCAATTCATTTGATTTAGTTCTGTTTCAGAATTTTAGTTACAAGCCATTTATAGATAAAGGGTATCTGACTAATATAAAAAATTTTGTAGAAAACGGAGGTGCGTTCGCGATGATCGGAGGTGAACTGTCATTTCAGGAAGGTGGATATGCGCAAACCGATATAGAAGAAATTTTGCCGGTAGACTTGGGAGTTGAACCGCAATTATTTTTAGATGAGTCGTTTGATTTGCAACTGGAAAAGAATCAATTTAGGCACCCTATACTTCAACTGGAAAAAGAATCAGTTGCTAACAGCATAGTTTGGGAGAACATGTCAGAACTTAATGGAATCAATATGGGGCTAAAACCACGTAAAGATGCGGATACTTTAGCGTGGTTTATAAAGGGTCGTGACAAATATCCAGTATTGGTTACCGGGCGTGTTGGTAAGGGGAGAAGTCTTATTGTGGCAACAGATTCTCTGTGGAACTGGAACTTTAGACAGGTAGGAGAGGGCGGGAGTGGGCGCTATTACAATAGATTTTGGAATAATATTATTAACTGGTTGATCGATGAACCAGGGACACGGTTGCTAAAATTAGAAACGCACAAGGAGCGCTATGAGGAAGGAGAAGAGGTTCTACTTCGTATATCTGTTTCTCACCCAAACTACAACCCTTACGCAGAAGCGAAAGTATTGTTGACTATGAAAACGCGTTCAGGCGAGATGAAGATTACTAACCTTAAGACTAACGAGAACGGAGAAGCTTCGCACCGATTTATTCCTATGGAGGAAGGGTTTTACACCATTAAAGCTGAAACTGGGACAGATAAACTTAAACTGAAAGAGAAGATAGAGTTTTCAGTTTTTAGTGAGACGGCTGAGTTTCAAAAACCCAGAGTCAACGAAACTTTATTAAAGCGAATAGCCGAAGTTTCTGGGG
>JABGTQ010000285.1 GCA_018647025.1 Nitrospina sp.
CCCACGGCATCTTTTTCTTCCGGAGTTAGAGGGGGACATACTTTATGGACTTCATTGGCCCAGTAACGGAACGTTTTTCGGAGCTCTTTGGTGTTATTGATGACACTCATCGATCCTACGCTCCAGTCTTCACCGGGTACCTCAGCTTTAATTGAGGTATTTAAAAAGTGTACTTTTATTTTGGGAGGTTTGGTTTGCTTTAGACAGGCACCAATAAACTCGAGAATCCGATTGTGGTATTCCTCAAACTTCATGCGCCTTGCTTTACGAGTTTTGTAGGATTCTTCATCAGGAGTTTGTAAAGAAATATTCACTTGTGAGGCTGTAACCTTTTCTAATTTTATTGCTTGTTCTTCATCAAGGTAGGTTCCATTAGTGGTTATACCTGTTTTGACACCCAGCTGTGCTGCGTAGTCTAAAATTTCAAAAAAACGAGGGTGCATAAAGGGTTCACCCATGACATGAAAAGTGATTTTTTCAGCCATATTGTATTCAGCAATCTCATCAATTATCGCGCACACACGCTCAAAATCCATGTACTCATAATGCCGCGTCATCTCTTGTTTGGGACAAAACGTACAATCAAAATTGCAAACATTTGTTAGTTCTATGTGGATGCGTTGTAAAGGAAACTTAACTAATTCTCCAAAGCGTCCTGGGAATCTTTTTGAGGTAGGCTGAACAGTCGTTAGCATAATATATTTATAATCCTTTAACTTTTATCCCAAACGTAGCGATTAACACTTTCGCTGGTAAATGAATTGTTAGTAACCTGTCTTGTAACTTCTTTTGATTTGCATTTTGGGCAAGAAACAGTTTTTTTATCCACTTCTGATATTTTCATTTCTATCACAAAAGGTTTTTTACATTTATTGCAAAGATGATCGTAGTGAGGCATTTTGATATCTCCAAAAGTCAAATATTACAGTAGTTTTTATTTCAATGCAATCAGACCCGCAAAGTTATTCCATTTAAAAAATATATCTACATTATTGAATCCGGCATCGCGAACAAGTGCCATGGTTTTACTAAGCTTTAATGGAATCAGGACATTTTCTAAGGCGTCCCTTTTTTTTGATATTTCCATTTTCGAGTATCCATGACCTTGTTTAAAATCATGGTGCATTTCAGCAAAGGTATCATTTAGAAGTTCGTTTTCACTTAGAACTTTTTCGTTGAGGATAAACCCACCACCTGGTATCAAAGATTTATATATTTTTTTAAGTAGGGGGGCTCTGTTTTTTGTGGGGATAAATTGAAGCGTGTAGTTCATTACAATTGCGCAAGAGTCATTGAATAAAAAAGAGTCATCAATATTTGCTTCTATTAAATTAACAGAATTGGAGAGTTCGTTTAATTTTTTTCGTGCTTTACTTATCATTGCAGCAGAGTTATCGACTCCAATCAAAGGAACGCTTTGAGTGATTGGTATTGATTTAGCGAGTCGAAGTAATAGTGTCCCTGTGGAGCAACCCAAATCATAGATACATTTATCAGGAGTGGCTAGACTTTTGCACCAGTTGACAGTTAAATCTTGGCATTCTCGATAAAGCGGAACGCTACGTTCGAGCATGTCGTCAAACACCCTAGCGACGTCACTGTTAAATTCAAATTTTGTTGGACTATCTTGATCTAAAAATATTTTGTCCTTAGATTTTGTGGCCTCATTTCTTTTAATTCTTTCTCTGCGGGTGGTAGGGCGGATTGACGGTAGTCTGGGTGAAATAGGCATTTTGATTAGTTTTTTTTAAACATGGCTAGAGCTTTGGAATGTTTTTATACCCACTTATGGGCCAGCTATGCCATCAGACTCAAGCTTATCTGTTTTTAATTTGAATAATAATTTATTGATAGCATTAATGTAAGCAAATCCACTCGCTTCGATAGTGTTTACTCCAACTCCTTTGCCTAAAACTTCTCGGTTATTACTAATTACCCTTAGAGTGACTTCACCTTGAGCATCTCGGCCTTTCGTTTTTGACATGACTTGGTAGTCTATTAACTTACATGAAAGACCTGTAATAATATCAATCGCATTACAGACTGCGTCGACTGGCCCATCTCCGTTAGCTGTGGCTTCTTTTTTTTCGTTGTCTTTCATTGTTAAAGTTACCGATGCTTCAGGAGTTTTGCCACTTTCAAATGAGCACTTTATATTTTTAACTTTATAGGTGGTTAAATCATCCTCTAAGGTTTTTTGTTTTTGAACCAAAGAAAGGATATCTTCTTCAAAAAGATCTTTTTTTTCATCTGCAAGAATTTTAAAATCTTTAAAAACTTGACTAAGTTCACTCTCGGTTAACTTATAACCCAAGTCTTCGATTTTCTTAGACAGTGCATTTCTGCCTGAGTGTTTACCAAGAACCAGTTCCGATTCTTCCAAACCAATATCTTTTGGGTTCATTATCTCATAAGTATTTTTTTTCTTAAGAAAACCATCTTGATGAACTCCAGACTCATGGGCAAAAGCATTTTTGCCAACAATGGCTTTGTTACGTTGTACAAAAAAGCCAGTCAGGCTGCTCACTAATTTACTGCAAGGCATAATTTGTTTTGTATCGATACGAGTGTCCGCACCAAAAAAATTTCTGCGGGTTTTAAGTGCCATAACAATTTCTTCCATAGCTGCGTTCCCAGCGCGCTCTCCAATTCCATTAATTGTGCACTCTATCTGGCGTGCGCCTGCCTTAACCGCTGCAAGTGAATTGGCAACAGCCATACCAAGGTCATTGTGGCAGTGCACGCTAATGATAGCTTTATTTATGTTTTTTACATTTGATTTGATGTTAGATATAAGTTCACCGAACTCATCAGGTACTGCATAACCAACAGTATCGGGTATATTTACTGTTTTTGCTCCTGCTTCAATTACGGCTTCAATAACCTCAAACAGAAAATCTTGTTCTGTTCTGGATGCATCTTCTGGAGAAAACTCTATATCATCGCAAAATTTTTTTCCAAACTGCACGGCGTCTGTTGCCATTTTTATGATTTCAGATTTGTTCTTTTGAAGTTTGTGATCGCGGTGTACTTTCGACGTTGAAAGAAAAATGTGAATACGAGGGGAATCTGCTTTTTCAAGGGCCTGAGCTGCGGATGCTATATCTTTTTCCAATGCACGGGCTAATCCTGCTATTGACGCGCCTCTGATTTCATGTGCTATTTCCCTTACTGAGTCAAAATCACCTGGGGACGCGGCAGGAAAACCCGCTTCGATCACATCAACTTTTAGAGCGGCTAGTTTTCTAGCGATTTCAAGTTTTTCTTTTCGATTTAAACTTGCCCCAGGGCACTGCTCACCATCACGCAAGGTAGTGTCAAATATAACGAGTCTTTCTAGTGACATTGAACTGTCTTCCTTCAATAGTTTACTGCCTGAAAAAGTCTGTGCTTAAAGTAGTAGATGCTGGTTTGTGAGCAAAGAGAAATAATTTGAGTTTCCCGAGAACTCAACCGGCGATGGTGTGTTCAAATCTTCCAATTCGACTAATATATTTATTAGAGGAGTTTTGCGTACGCACAATCTATTATTTTTATCAGATTTTATCCTAATATTACAGGTATTTAAGTTATTTTTGCATAATTTTAAAATTTATAATTTTTCTAAAATAATTGTTTTTTTATAGAAACTAGAAAAAATTATTGTTTCTGAGTGGCAATATTTAGGTTAAAATTAATGATTAACCTTTATTCTTTATATTATCATTACTTAAGATTAGGTGTCCTACTTTGTATGAATCCACCTATTTTGGTTTTTTTTAATGTGTGTACTTAAAGTATTATTTTTAGTGTAATTAAATAACATTATAAAAACGGTAGTTAAATCATACTTCAGTAACACTTTTAAAACTAATAGTTTAGGTTTAAAGGTATAGAAATTGCTTTTATTTAGTTATTAATGTAGGTGATTTTATAGTGATAAGAGCGCTTATATTTTATTGAGTTATTTAAAATTAATTAGTTATCTTTTTAGACATGTCATATCCTAAAAAACAGGGTCTTTATGACCCGAAGAACGAAAAAGAAAACTGTGGGATTGGTTTTGTCGCCGATATGAAGGGCAGGGGCACTCATGAAATAATCCGCCAGGGGATTGAGGTTCTCAATAAGCTTGAACATCGGGGAGCTTGCGGTTCTGATTCTCTCACAGGTGACGGTGCGGGGTTGCTAATTCAGATTCCTCATAAATTTTTCAAAGCACAATGTCCAAAAATTGATATTGAATTGCCAGAGCAAGGAAAATACGGCACCGGGCTAGTCTTTTTCCCCAAGGATGCTCGAATTCATTCATTTCTAGATATTTTTAACAAGATAATCAAGCAAGAAGGTTTATCACTCTTGGGATGGCGTAAGGTACCGGTTGATAACACCACCATCGGACATGTTGCTAGAGAAGCCGAACCAGAAATTTGGCAACCGTTTATCGGTGAAGGTGACGAATCAATTGAACAGGATGAACTAGAGCGCAGACTTTATAAAGTCCGCAAGCTTGTGGGAAAAGAAATACATTTTGCAGGGGGCGCTGAATATTTTGTTTCATTTTATATTTGTAGCCTTTCTTCCAAAACTTTTTGCTACAAAGGACAACTGCTGTCAAATCAGTTGGAGACATATTTTCTAGACCTTAAGGATTCTGAACTTGAATCTGCCTTAGCTTTAGTGCACTCGCGATATAGCACAAACACTTTTCCATCATGGGGAAGAGCTCAACCGATGAGACTTATTGCTCACAATGGTGAAATCAATACCGTCCGTGGAAATCAAAACTGGATGCGCGCCAGAGAGGCGATGTTTGATAGCACTCTTTTTCCAGAAATAGACAAAATCTTACCCGTAATTGCTCCAGGAGGAAGCGACTCTGCAGATTTTGATCATGCCTTGGAAATGCTCGCGATGACGGGACGTTCACTTCCTCACGCTATCATGATGATGATACCAGAACCTTGGAGTGGCCATGAGTCGATGACCGAAGAGAAAAAAGGATTTTATGAGTTTCATGCTTCCATGATGGAGCCATGGGATGGCCCTGCATCTATTGCTTTTACAGATGGTGAGATAATAGGGGCTATTTTAGATCGTAATGGACTCCGTCCCTCTCGTTATATTGTGACAAAAGACGACTTAGTTGTGATGTCTTCTGAAGTAGGCGTCTTACCAATCGATGAATCTAATATTTCTTTTAAAGGAAGACTGGAACCCGGGAAAATGTTTCTTGTCGACCTTAAAGAAGGAAGAATTGTTTCAGATGATGAAATTAAAAAACAGGTGTCTACAAAAAATCCCTATTCTAAATGGGTTAGGGAAAACCAGCTGAGTTTGAGTGATCTCCCCGCACCTCAAAATAAACTTGAAGTGGGCGTAGATAATTTGCGTAAGCTTCAGATTGCTTTTGGTTACACCAAAGAGGATATAAAATTTATAATCTCATCAATGGTTGCTCAAGGAGAGGAACCGATAGGTTCTATGGGTAACGACACGCCACTTGCCGTACTTTCTCAACGGCCACAGTTACTATTTCATTATTTCAAACAATTATTTGCCCAAGTGACAAACCCAGCGGTGGATTCTATTCGAGAAGAACTTGTGATGAGTATGGATATTACCTTGGGCGAGGAACGAAACCTACTCTCAGAATCGCCCAATCATTGCCGCAAACTTAAACTATCACACCCTATTCTTACATTAGAAGAAATTGAGAAAATTAAATCTCTCGATCAAAATAATTTAAAATCAGCGACTTTTTCAACGATTTTTCCTGTATCTAAAAACAAAGGTGCATTAAAAAAAGCAATGGATCATTTATGTTCTCAGATATCGAAATCTGTTGAAAATGGTGCCAATGTTATAGTTCTTTCTGATCGAGGTGTGGATGAGGAAAGCGCAGCTATTCCAAGTCTGTTAGCAGTGTCAGGAGTTCATCACCATTTGTTACGGAATAAGACTAGAACCAAGGTAGGGCTAGTTATTGAATCAGGAGAACCCAAGGAGATGATGCACTTTGCTTTGCTTATTGGCTATGGAGCAGGGGGAGTCTGTCCATACTTAGCGTACGAAACAGCCTTGGAAACTGTACAAGAAAATATTTTTGTTAAAGGAATTAAAACAGAGTCAGCTATTAACAATTATATTAAATCTCCACGTAAAGGCTTATTTAAATTCATTGCCAAGATGGGAATATCTACTATTCAAAGCTACCGAGGCGCTCAAA
>JABGTQ010000286.1 GCA_018647025.1 Nitrospina sp.
GCACTTTCACAAGAAAACCATCCCTGTAAAAGAGCCAGCATAAACTTAAGAGGCGATTTGGATGTGGTCATGAACAGAGGTGGACTATGGGCTCTCATGGAACAAACTGAAGGTCTCCAAGATAAATCAGTTTTGGGAATTCAGGTCGACGGGAAACTTGCTAGGTTAGTTGGACTGTTCGAAACCATGTGCGAAGAAGGAGAAAAAAAACCTACGAAACAACTATTTAGTAGTATTACAAATCAAATCTCTAGTGCAAGAACAACCTGGAACCCAAGGTCTACAGGGGAAGCTATCCTAAAAGCTCTAAATGCCTTAAATAAAAAACTCGACACTTTGCTTTTAACAACTAAATAGCATTTTTAAGAAAAATTTCAATAGACATCTAATGGTAAAAGAAGGTAAAAAAGCCCCTGATTTCTCAGGAAAAAATCAAGACGGGAAGCCAGTAAAGCTCAGCTCATTTAAAACAAAGAAAAATATTGTCCTCTATTTTTATCCAAAGGATATGACCCCAGGCTGCACAACTGAAGCCTGCGACTTTAAAGACCAGTTTAAAAAATTCAAAAATACTATAATAATTGGTATTAGTGCTGATTCGTCAGAGCGACATCGGAAATTTATCGATAAGTACAACCTTCCCTTTGAACTAATCGCAGATGAAAATAAAAAAATTTGCGAGAAATATGGAGTATGGCAAGAAAAGAAACTATACGGAAAAACCTACATGGGAATCGTCCGATCAACCTTTATTATTGATAAAATTGGGATAGTACAGAAAATCTTTACAAAGGTGAAAGTTAAAGGCCATGTCGACGAAGTACTTGAGTCTCTTAAGAAAACATAGCGTACTCTTATTCATCTCTTTGAGTTCCCATTAACTTTTCAATCTGCCTCACTGCCTTAGGTATCGAACTTGAAAGATTTTTACAGCCCGTTTTTGTAATCAATAAATTATCTTCAATTCTAATCCCTATCTCTTCATCGTAGGATTTTCCGTTAAGGCGAATTTTAAAAGAACCGTATAAACCGGGTTCATTACTAATCAACCAACCTTCTTGCATGGGCTCGCTTAGATAATTCCGAAATGGGTCACCGTCGTGCTCTTGTTCTCCCATTAGATGGCTCACTCCATGTGGGCGATCTTTATATCGCAGCTTCATTTTTCCACCCGCACTCTTGAAAATCATGTCTAGATCTCTGTTTATAGAACTCCAACAACAATCATTAAGATCGTCTATGGCAACTCCACTCCGAGCCTTTCTCTGCACTGCCAATTGAGCTTTTAAAACGATCTCGTATAGCATTTTTTGCATCGGATTAAACTTACCAGATGCGGGAACTGTCCGACTAATATCCGCATGCATTGTCATCCAACGCACACCAAAATCCATCAAAACCATTTCGTTTTTTTTAAAACCATCATCATTTTTCATATAGTGAAGGACAGTAGCATTATGACCCGATGCTATTATTGATGGAAAGCTAAGACCGTATGATGATTTTTCCAACATTCGCCCCTCAAGAAATCCTTGTACTTGATATTCACTGTTAAATAAATTGAAATTTTTTAATGTTTCAACGAAACCTTTCCCGGTTATTTTTTCAGCAACAAGTGTATTTTTTACATCATAAGAGTCAAGAGGAAGACGAAGCTCAAAATGATTTTTCATTATGTTACGCAATGAAGACGAAGGGCCTTTTGAAGGTAAGTTACGCATCAGCCTTTTCTTAAAATTCCAATTGTGATCTGTTTTAATTTCAACGACTTTTTTCCCACGTGTACCTTCCATCCATAGTGTTCCCAATCTTTTGCTTCTTTGTTTCTTGAACCGACCCTTAAGTACTTCATCAAAATCATCAATATCACGAATATCTTTTATTCCTGTTACTCGCTGAACTTCTCGAATACTTTTGCTATCTCCCACACCAAACCGAATTCCATCCCAGAATTCCTTAGACAAGTCCTTTTTGCTAACGAATAGTATTTCATCAGACTCAGATGAATATGGATCAAGCAAAAGGATGACATTGGATTGATTGATTCCTGTTAAATACATAATTGCAGGCTCTTGATATGTGGGGCAATGCGCGTAGGCCCATACCGTTTCTTGCCCTGGACCATATGGCACGCCTGTAATAGCCATTAATATATTTTCTTTATCAAGCAGTATTTTCCGCCTGAGACGGTACCTTTTTTTGGCCAATCTACCTGCTCCACCGTCACGGAAAATTCCTGAGTAAGTATTTTTTAATTTATTCATAAAAAAACCATCGATTCATTTTTTTAGTTTTCATTGATCGACTCCTGAGTCCTTTTTTTTAAAACAACCAGCCATTCTTTCTCAAGCCTTTGCTCAGCCGAATACAGCGTCTTACTTAAAGATTCAATCTTGAATGAACTGGAGAAATATTTCTCTATGTCTTCCTTCTTAGTATTAAAAGGTGGTCCACCATCTTCATTAGTTTCGTAAAACAAACCAATCAAGTAACCACCCGGCTTTAAAATTCTTTTAGCTGTTTTAACGTACTCTTGACGCATATTTGGATTAATCGCACAGAAAAAAGTATGTTCAAGCATTAACCCAAAGCTTTCATTATACTTATAGTCTAATTCAAAAAAGTCTTGATGCAACACTTCACCCAAACAATTATTTTTTTTAAAAGTGCTTTTAATTAATTTTATAGCACCATGAGAGTAGTCTACTGCAGTCACATTAAATCCTTTTTTTGCTAAAAATAGTACCTCGTGACCGGCACCGCACCCAGGAACAATAGCTTTACAAGGAGAAAAGTTTTTTTCCTTCCATAAATGAACTAATGGTGGTGCTGCTTCATTAAGATCCCAGCGTAAATCATCTTCGTCATAGTGACGTTCCCAGTCTTCACGAGAATATCCAACTTGAACATTGTCGCCATTATTCATGATATATCCTTGTCAAAAAAAAGCTTA
>JABGTQ010000005.1 GCA_018647025.1 Nitrospina sp.
CATAAACGCTGCTTCCACAGTTCCACTCTCTGCATTTATGATTCTGCGATATTCAGGTAAATCAAAGCTTCCCACTCGCTTAAAGTCATCCGTATAGCTTTCAACATCTTTAATCGATCCTTTTTCAGGATGAAAATAATACACTGTGTATTTATGGGTGAGAAACTTACCCTCTATATTTTTCACACTTTCTTCAACATTGATAGTGAAAGACATACGAGGAGTCGTACGATTAATCTGTTGAATTCTTCCTTCTTTAATACGATAAAAAGACTTCATTCCGTCACCACCCATGGTGACTGCCCTTCCCTGGGGATGAGAACCATCGTCAGCAAATGCTAGTTTATACTTTCCATCGGACTCCTCAAAAGAACGAGGGCCTCTATGCATAGCAATAGAAGCCATATTTTCACTTAAAAATTCCTTATGCTTTTCACTGGTTATAGAATGTTCTATATCTTTAGAGTTTTTTACCGTAACCGTTCCAGACTCTTCACTTCCATTGATATTAACAACAACGTCAGCCGTAAACCCTTTAAAGTCTGAAGGCCACCGAGCTGTATTACCAAATACTTCTCTAAGTGCTTCTCTTGCTTCAGAGTCATCTTCCTGAGCTGTTTCTACATCTGCTTCCTTTGAATATGTTGCCATTCTTTAATCTCCTTATAAGAAAACCCACTTCAGATATAAAAATAAATGTTGCTGCGGGCAAGTGGTTTTAGTATCTAACTACTTCTATGTACCATTAGGCTAGATATTTAAAGTTAAAAACTTATATGTTCTTGTCAGTAAAAAACTTCGATTTTGGCTTTTTTTCTAAGACTGACAATATAATCAGAAACTCTATCTCGAGCCCCTTCCATAAACAAATGTTCTTGAATAACTTCTTTCATATCAGAAAAGGGAGCATATTCACCAGATTTCATTTCTGTCAATTTAATCAAATGAAAACCAAATTTTGTTTCAACTACATCTGAAATTTCATTAACTTTTAATTTTTTCACCGCATCTGTAAATGATTTTTCTAATGCCTCGCCATAAAAAAATCCCAAGTCACCCCCTTTTCCAGAGGTCGACTCATCATGAGAGTATTTTTTTGCTAGTTCCTCTATATCTACTCCACTTTTTGAGTATCCTTGAATTTCTAGAATTTTTTCTCGAGCTTTGATCCTAAGTTCCTTTTTATTATTCTGCAAATCTTCAATTTTACTATTCTTAATTAGATCTGGAGAAAAAGGCATGATAAGAACATGACTCGCCCGGTAAGCTGTAGGTCTACGAAAATTTTCTTTGTTATCCTTGTAGTACTTTTCAACTAAGCTATCATTAATTCCCTCCAAGCCTTTGACCTGATGCTTTAAAATGGTTTGTGCTTGCGAGTCCACTTCAATTGATTTTTTTAAGTCCTCTTCAGTAATGCCTCGTTGCAAAAGAGCTTTCTTAAAGTCATCTTCATTTTTATATGCGGACTTCAATGACTTTAATTCTGTTTCTATAATATTTGGGTCTACTATTAAGTTAAGTTTCTTGCCTTCCTGATACATTAATTCTCGGACCACTTCTTTATCTATGACCTCACGAACAACCTTGTCTTTCTGAGGTGATGTCATTGGTGTTCTTACATTCTTCAATACTTGCATAAACTGAAACTTAAT
The DNA here is from genome assembly GCA_018647025.1 of Nitrospina sp. GTDB lineage: Bacteria > Nitrospinota > Nitrospinia > Nitrospinales > VA-1 > Nitromaritima. The sequence goes on from JABGTQ010000005.1 coordinate 1,656, forward strand.
GTGTTTTGCGGAAATATCACTTCCGTTTACACGTGCAACCACATCAGGAATGGGTGGGATTTGATTAGTGTTAAAAGTTTTACTGTCCGCGTAAGCTACTCCCAAACAACAAGTAAAAAAAATTGCTATAGTGAGTAACAAGTTCGATTTCTTTTCCACAAGCATGAAATCACTCCAAAGATCTGTTAGAAATGGGTTTCTTAAATATAACTTAAGGGATAATTTGTCCAGAATATCACTCCTTTATATGAGATGCAAACCTGTGCCTCGAACTTTTTAAAAGAATAGTACTGACTTTTAAATATTTAAAAATATGAATTATTTTACTTCTACCCCTTCCAGGCTTATACCTTTTTTCTGCATTTTTATTTCAGGTGCAGCGAGCTTAGTATATGAACTTATATGGATCCGGCAATTATCACTAGTATTTGGAGGGACACTGTACGCAATTAGTGCTGTTCTATGTTCTTTTATGACAGGTTTAGCCTTAGGAGCTTGGGGAATAGGCCTATTTCTTAGCTATAGGAACAAACAGAAAAAAGCTGTCAATTTAGTCCTGATTTACGGGATAATTGAAGGGTTTATAGGGCTTTACGGATTATTTTTTCCTTATGGACTAGAGTTTATTACTCAATTTTACGCCCCAGTAGTTGATGGAACAATTGAATTAGGACCCCTACTTCACTGGATAGAGTTTTTTCTTAGTGCCGCACTTATGCTCCCGGCAACAATATGCATGGGGGCAACTTTGCCGATAATCGGTAGTTGGTCGATTGGGAAAAATAGCGAACGCATTGTATCTGATGTTTCTGCTCTCTATAGCCTAAACACTTTCGGTGCAGTGGTAGGTTGTCTTTACACTCAAACAATAGCATTAAAATACTTTGGAGTTATCGCAACTAATTTTACAGCTATTGGAATGAATTTTTTAGTTTTTTTTCTCTGCACACCTCTCCAAAGTTATTTTAAAAAAAAACCATCATCTAAAATTCCAGTAATAAAAGACAATGTTTACGATGTAAACAGTACAACTTTAGATCGGAAGTTATCATTACTTCTTATTTTTATATTTACATATTCAGGGATGGCTTCCCTCGCAAGCGAAATATTATGGACACGAATTTTAGTATTCCCGATGGGAACAACACTAAATTCATTTGCACTTATCTTGGCAACATTCCTTTTTGGAATTGCTCTAGGAAGTCTTTTAGCTGATAAATTACTAGGGAATTCAAACCACGTTTTAAAGTTTCTTCTCATACAATTGTCTATTGCGATTTTATGTATTTCTATTTTACCTCTGTTTGAAAATTTACATGAATGGACATTGAAGGCAGATCAATTGTTCTATGACTTAGATAACAAAGCATTAAAAACTATTGGAATTAGATCACTATTTGCATTCGGACTTATGTTTCTGCCAACACTGGGGTTCGGACTAAGTTTTCCTCTAGCAAATCGCATAAACATCAATTTATTTAAAACAAATAGCAAAACCCTTGGAAGTACTTATGCGCTTAACACAATGGGAGCCACACTAGGAACCATAATCACACCCTTTATTTTAATTCCTTTAATGGGAATTCGGATGTCTTTATTTGTCATCTACTCTATCCTTATCTTTTTATGTTTTATTGCAATGGCAATGCACTTTAAATGTAATAGCAAAAATTTTATTAAATCTGCCTTGCTCGCAACAACAATCATCTTTCTTGGTTATAAATACTCTAACCCTACAATATCTACAGAACAACTTGGCAGTCAAAATTTAGCAAGAATAGAAATGAATACTCCCAAGTCCCAGCTTAAACTTATTGATTACATAGAAGGAGAATACTCAACACTAAGCGTTATTGAGGATAAGAAATCAAAAGCACGCACTTTATACATGAATGGATTTAGCACAGCAACAGTATCTGACTCTATTGGAGGCAGTGATTATATGCAAGCGATGGGTTTTATACCAATGGTCTTACATTCTAACCCAAAAAATGTAATGGTAATTTGTTTTGGCACTGGTAATACAACTGGGACAGTGTCTCTATTTCCAGGGGTGCAAGTAGACAGCATAGAAATAGATGGAAATGTATTATCGCTAGCTGATCATTTTTCAAAATGGAATCATAATGCACAAAGAAAGAAAAACATCAATATTCATATTCAGGATGGCCGCACCTTCACAAGGTGGAGTAAAAAGAAATATGATGTCATAACACTTGAGCCGATGTCACCTATTCAAGCAGGAACTGTCAATCTCTACTCACAAGAATTTTATGAATTAGCGTCCGAGCGATTAAATAAAAATGGCATCATGATGCAATGGCTCCCGCTTCATCTTGTTGGATCTGATGATGCCAAATCTATTTTAAAAACCTTTCAGAAAACTTTTCCAAATACATCGATCTGGAATAGCTTTTTAACAAGAATAGTCTTACTGGTTGGGTCAAAAGAGGAA
>JABGTQ010000287.1 GCA_018647025.1 Nitrospina sp.
TGATTGACACAGGTATTCTGGTTCGACCTTTGAAATTTAGCCAAAGTGTAGATACTAACTGCCGAATCAAGATAATCCCCGCCTTCTATTTTTTTATTAGATGTTTTCTTAACATCATTTCGAACAACAATCCGCGTTGAGTCAGCACTAATAACTTCTCCAGCATTTTCCGCAATAATAACAGCTCCAGAGTCCCTCGCCACAATTGCCTCCATACCTGTCCCGACAAAAGGAGCCTTCGGTTGCACCAATGGAACTGCCTGCCGTTGCATATTAGAACCCATTAACGCCCGATTCGCATCGTCGTTCTCTAAAAAAGGAATTAACGAAGCAGCAACACTTATAAGCTGCTTTGGCGAAATATCCATATAGTTAACTTTATTACTTGGAGATAGAAGAAAATCACCTCCCTGACGAGCGGACACAACCTGATCACGAAACTTATTATTCTCATCTAGAGATACATTCGCCTGCGCAATAACATAGTCGTCTTCGACCATTGCTGTATGAAACTCCACATCATCTAACGCCGATCCATTTTCAACTTTCCTATAAGGAGTTTCAACAAATCCATACTCATTAACTCTGGCATACGTGCTCAATGATGCAATAAGACCAATATTAGGCCCTTCTGGGGTTTCGATAGGACATACACGTCCATAGTGAGTTGGATGCACATCCCGCACCTCAAACCCAGCGCGCTCCCTCGTCAAACCACCAGGGCCGAGCGCACTCAGTCTACGCTTATGAGTCACCTCAGACAGAGGGTTAGTTTGATCCATGAATTGAGACAACTGACTACTTCCAAAAAACTCTTTCATTACCGCAATAACTGGCTTTGAATTAACAAGATCGTGCGGCATTGAAACATCTAAATCCTGAATGGTCATACGCTCCACAATCGCTCTTTCCATTCTAACAAGCCCCACTCTAAATTGGTTTTCAAGTGACTCACCCACAGCTCGCACTCTTCGGTTTCCCAAATGATCAATATCATCTATTGAACCAACTCCATTCCTCAAGCCAACCAGGAATTTCATCACCTCTTTTAAATCCCCTATAGTCAACAGTCGATTCTCGATCGGGATATCAAGCCCAAACTTCTGATTAAGCTTCATGCGACCCACAACAGAAAGATTATATCTCTTAGGGTTAAAAAACAGATTCCAAAAAAGCGACTTTGCTATTTCAGGCGTTGGAGGGTCCCCTGGACGGAGACGCTTATATATTTCCCTTATTGCGTCTATCTGGTTATCAACTTTAGCGACTGCCAACGTATCCCTTATAACAGTATCAAGCAGCTCTTCGTCCACGCGAAGAATTGTAATATTCTTTATTCCATTTTTAAAAATAAACGCTAAAAGCTCTTCCGTTATAACTTGATTTGTTTCTGCAAATACTTCTCCCGTCTCCTCATCCACAATCTCATCAAACAAATAACTACCTATCAAATTTTCAGAATCTATCTCAACCTTCACAGACTTCTGCATACGGCTCAACTTCCGCATAACAGGAGGAACAACTTTTTTATTTGCCTTTATAATAATTTCGTCTGTTTTAGGGTCAACAATATCCTCTAATACCTTATGCCCCACCAACAAACTCTTACTCGGAATAAAAACTCGCTTATCTTTACCAGAGATACTAATCGTTTCAATTTCATAAAATGTTTCAAGAATTTCCTTTACCTCCATGCCAAAAGCTTGCAAAAGGATTGTCGCGGGAAGTTTTCTTCGTCGATCAATTTTCACATGAAGGATATCTTTAATATCAAATTCGAAGTCAATCCAAGAACCGCGGTCTGGGATAATTCTAGCAGAATAAAGAATTTTTCCACTTGCGTGAGACTTCCCCTTATCGTGCGAAAAAAATGCCCCCGGGGAACGATGCATCTGACTAACAACAACTCGCTCAACACCATTTATCATAAACGTGCCATTAGAACTCATCATTGGCATTTCGCCCAAAAATATCTTCTGCTCCTTTACCTCCCGAACAACATTGCTCACTATCTGAGTAACTTTTTGCTCCTTAATCACCTTAATTACCTCAGGGGTAATTTCAGTACGGGCAGGAAATAGCACTTTGCCTGTAGCAGGACTCCTAAGATCCTCTACAACATATTTACCCAACAAACCCTCTATCGTTTTAGCACTAACATCAATAGACTCTCGATCAAACAACACCAAACGCACCACCATTCTCAAAGGATCCGAGTACGTTAGGCCCTTCTGCCTACACTCACTAAGCGGGTGCTTTTCTTTATAGAGAACTTCCTGGTCACATTTACCGCAAATTTCACCAGGGCCACCCAACTCAGCATAGTCCCCACAACCACATTCCCAAGCCCCAACCTCAATCCCCACATACTCAATCTGGGCGGTGATATTAATGTCAGAAATCGGAAAAACATCATGAAAAACCTCCTCCAAGCCTTTTAAATCCCTATGTTTATGAGCAACTGTACGCTGCATAAAAGATTCAAATGATTTTTTTTGAATCTCGATTAAATTTGGAATATCTATCACTTGAGGTATTTTCGCGAAATTCTGCCTAGTCCGCAAACCTCCGCCAGAACGCTCCTCGGAAATAATCTTCGACATACTTATTTAAGACCTTATTTTAAAGGGATCACTAAAAAAAACCAACAACCTCAAAAAAAACTACTTCACCTCCACGGACCCGCCAGCAGTCTCGATCTTAGCCTTAATCTCATCAGCCTCTTCTTTTTTAACACCTTCTTTGATCGGTTTTGGTGCGCCTTCAACCAAATCCTTAGCATCTTTTAAGCCTAAGCCTGTTATAGCGCGCACCTCTTTAATCACCTGAATTTTCTTGTCTCCAACCGCAGTAAGAACAACATCAAACTCGGTTTTCTCCTCTCCACCACCAGCCACGGCACCAGGTGCAGCAGCAACAGCAATAGTTGGCGCAGCAGCAGTAACCCCATACTTCTCCTCTAATTCTTTAACGAACTCCGACATTTCCAACACAGTCATATTGTCAATAAAGGAGACAACATCTTCTTTTACAACGGCCATTACGACCTCCTTTCGATAAGTAAATTTCCTAAACTTAATTCAAATAAATTATAAATTCCCAGAACCTCCCCCAACCTCAATGCAATAAATTACAGAGAAGTTAAAGCCGCTCACCCTGTTTATTTTTTTTCTCGAACCGCGTCAAGTGTACCGACAAGCTTACGCAACAAGGATGAAAACACTCCAGCAAAGTTAGTTGTCGGACCCTGAAAAACTGACAACATCTGCGAAATCAACTCATCCCGCGTAGGCAATTCCGCAAGAGCTTGCACTTCCGCCGGAGATACCTTTTTACCTTCAATGACTCCACAAATAACTTCTGGAGACCTAGCAGCACCCGACTTAACAAAATCAGCCAGTGCTTTTGCAGGAGCAACCACATCATCAAAACCAACCAAAATAGAGACCGGCCCCTTAAAATCTTCACCCAAAACCTCAAGGGTAGTATCTTTTACTGCCCTACGAGCCAAGGTGTTTTTTACAACACGAAAATCCACCGATCGACTTCTCATATAAACACGTAACGCGGTTATCCCCTCGGCGTCTATACCTTGGTAGTTAGCAACCACGGCAGATTTAGCCCGAGAAAAAATACCATGCAACTCTTCAACCATTTCAACCTTAACTGAATTTACCACAGAACAACCTCACTATTTACTAAGTAACCTACTTAGAACTTAAAGCTACTAAAAAAAATACCTAACAAAATAAACCCGCGATCCCCTTAGATCAAGCAGACGCAAAAGCAACTCTAATTCCAGCGCCCATGGTTGAGGAAAGAGACACAGCCTTCACATACTTACCCTTACTTGACGTAGGCTTCATACGAACCAGCTCTTCCATAAGAGCATTAAAGTTCTCCGCCAAGGCCTCCACAGAAAAGCTAGCCTTACCAACTAAAGCATGAACAGTCCCACCCTTATCGACCCTAAAATCAACCTTTCCCGCCTGTATTTCCTCAACCGCTTCTTTAACAGCAAAAGTTACAGTTCCCGTTTTTGGATTCGGCATCATTCCACGAGGACCCAAAACCTTACCAATTCTTCCAACCACACCCATCATATCTGGCGTAGCCACAACACGATCAAATTCTAGCCATCCATCCTGAATTTTTTTCATTAGATCTTCGCCGCCTACAAATTCCGCTCCTGCCTCCCTAGCTTCCGCCTCCTTTTCCCCCTTAGCGAACACTAACACACGAAACTTTTTACCAGTCCCCTTTGGAAGCAAAACACTTCCTCTAACATTTTGATCTGCCTTACGCGAGTCTACGCCCAAACGCACAGCGATATCTACCGACTCGTCAAATTTAGCCTGAGCAGTCTCCTTTGCCAAACTAACCGCTTCAATCAACTCATATTCCTTCATAGGCTCTACTTTTTCGAGAGCAAGCCTCATTCTCTTACCTAATTTTGCCATTAATCTATCTCCTAATCTAGTCAGCCTTCAACTTTTATTCCCATACTTTTTGCAGACCCCTCAATAATAAGCGCTGCCTGCTCGACAGTATTAGCATTAAGATCTTCCATTTTGACCCGGGCTATTTCCCTTATTTGCTCAGCGTTAACGGTACCCACAAATTCGCGACTAGGGTTAGAAGAGCCTTTCGCAATACTAGCAGCTTGCTTAAGGAGAATAGAAGCGGGCGGTGATTTCGTAATAAATGAGAAAGTTTTGTCTTTATAAACAGAAATAACGACAGGGATAATCATTCCTTCCTTACCCTTAGTTTCCGCATTAAAAGCCTTACAAAAATCCATTATATTAACTCCATGCTGACCCAATGCGGGCCCAACAGGTGGCGAAGGAGTCGCTTGACCAGCAGGAATCTGTAACTTAATGAGAGACGTTGCTTGTTTTGTTGCCACTTAGCTCCTTTCTAACCTATTTATTCTCTTCATAAAACTAAACTCCTCAAACTGATTCGACTTGCGAAAATTCTAATTCAACTGGCGTAGCACGACCAAAAATAGAAACCATTACTCTTACCTTACCCTTTTCTTGATTAACCTCATCAACACTACCGTTAAAATTAAGAAACGGACCATCGATAACACGCACACTCTCACCCTTCTCAAAAGAGAATTTAGGCCGAAGCAGGGAACTCTCTCCACTTATCTGCCCTTTAATTGTTTTCACTTCCTCTTCTGACAGCGGAACAGGCTTACCCCCGCTACCAAGAAAACCAGTAACCTTCGCTGTATTCTTAATCATGTACCAAATATCCTGAGACATATCAACGCTGATCAAAACATACCCCGGGAAAAATTTTTTTGACGAAACTTTCTTTTTCCCCTTACGAATCTCAACAACATCTTCTACAGGAATAACAATTTCCCCCAAAGCTTCTTTACATAAAGAACGCCCAAACTGCTCTTCAAGGCTAGTTTTTACTTTTTGCTCAAAACCAGAATATGTGTGAATAACATACCAACTCTTACTCACCTCATCCTCCACCTCAATCTCAGACATTCAAAAGCGCCTCAACAATTTTAGACAAAAGAACATCAACCAATCCCAAGAAAACAGCCATAATAAGCACCACTACCAGAACCACCGCCGTTCCACCCATTGCTTCCTTCTTAGAAGGCCAAGTAACCTTCTTAACCTCGCCCCTAACCTCCAACAAAAATTGAATCGCCTTAGCTACCATTTAAAACCCATTAAAAAAAATCAACACAGGCCAGGAGGGACTCGAACCCCCAACCCTCGGATTTGGAGTCCGACGCTCTAGCCATTAGAGCTACTGGCCTATTCGCATTCCAAAAATAAAAGAAGATCCCGACCAAAAATAAACTTTAACCACCTATATATAGTTAGTCAGCAATTTAATGACGCAAAGCAACCAACCAGCACTCTACTTAGTTTCCTTATGAAGGATGTGCTTCCGGCAAAACCTACAATACTTCTTAAACTCCAAGCGCTGGGTCGTTAGCTTTTTATTCTTAGTTGTTGAATAATTCCTACGCTTACACTCCACGCAAGCCAAGCTAATAATATCTCGCATATCCTTAAAACCTAAATTGTTATTTCAAATCTACAGGGCAAGGAACTTACCTCTCCTTACAATCCAATAAAAAACCGATAAACTACAAAACCTTCTCAAACAAGCACGTAAAAAAAGCCCACGATCGGGATTGAACCGATGACCTCTTCCTTACCAAGGAAGTGCTCTACCCCTGAGCTACGTGGGCATCTGATCCAAATCCAACCACCTATATAATACAGGGTGGAGCGGGAAACGGGACTCGAACCCGCGACCCTCAGCTTGGAAGGCTGACGCTCTAGCCAACTGAGCTATTCCCGCACTGCCCTAAAAAAAATGGGGAGGGAAGGATTCGAACCTTCGAAGGCTGAGCCGACAGATTTACAGTCTGTTCCCTTTGACCACTCGGGAACCTCCCCTTACTAAATGGAGGATGATATTTTAAAAATCCCCCGCCACTAGACGGCAACACACGAAGAACAGCCACCCATATTAAGAGGACTAAAACCCCCGAGGATCTTCTTCCAAACATACCAGGCTAGGTGTGGAGCTGGCAAGAGGACTCGAACCTCCGACCTGCTGATTACAAATCAGCTGCTCTACCAACTGAGCTACGCCAGCCCAGCAAACGAAAAACGTACATAATACAAAGCCTCACCAAGGGCTGTCAACCATAAAAAAGCTTAAACTACTAAAAGCTTTACAACTATATAGGGTTTTGTTTTTAAAATAAGGGAACAAATACAATTTCGGAATTTATTTCAGGACAATATCACATATGCGAAATTATTAATAGATAATTTTCATTTTTTTAATGAGAAGATTTTAGATTCCTCAGACATTAGAACTATGCAGCAAATATCTATTAAAAATAACACTTAATTAAAAGTTTTAGGCTTTATTTTCCTAAAAACACCAAGTTTCTTCGCGCAA
>JABGTQ010000288.1 GCA_018647025.1 Nitrospina sp.
TTCAAATAGGTTTAGGAGGTTTTTTTGGGGAAGATTCGCATTAATAAGTTGGCCCAAGAGCTAAATGTGAACAATGATCAGATCTTGGCTGCGCTAAAGGATATTGGGCACATTGCAAAGAATTTTATGAGCTCAGTAGATAATACCATCGCAGATAAAATCCGAAAACTATTATCCACTCAACCTGAATCCGAAAAGGTGACTCCAAAGACCACTAAAAAATTAACAACCAAGAAAACAAGTACAAAAGTCACATCCAAAAAAACCAAAGCAACAATTAATAAAGAAACCTCGGCAAAAAAATCTACAAAAGTAAAAAGCAAGGCAATAAAAAAAACCACAAAAAAATCTACAACTTCTGTAAAGAAAGCCAAAGTTGTTAAAACTACCGTTACGCCTCCGACGAAAGAGCAAGAAAAAAAAGAGCCCGTTAAAGTACTGAGAAAATATGGCCTAAAAATTGTAAAACACGAAGAAAAACCTAAAGAAATAGAAAAAAAACCCCCTGTAACGAAAGAAAAATTCCCTGCTAAACCAAAAAATATAGTTACAGAAAAACCCGAACAAAAAACTCTCACAGAAACACCCAAACCAGAGCAACTACCCACTGAAGTTAAAGAAGAAGTCTTTGAAGTCGCTCAATTACCAGAAAACATAATGATTCGTGATTTAGGAGAAAAGTTAAATTGTTCTCCTAATGACATAATTAAGGAACTCATGGACTTGGGTGTCATGACCAATATAAACCAAAGTCTTAGCTTTGAAGTTGCTTCAAAAGTAGCTGACAAACGAGGCTTTGAGGTTGAATTAATTAAGGATAAATCAGCAATTGACTTTGAAGAAGAGGAAAAAGAAGATCCAAAAGACCTTTGCCCTCGGCCACCTATCGTAACAATTATGGGACATGTCGACCACGGAAAAACATCATTACTCGATACTATAAGAAAAACCAATGTTACTGTAGACGAGGCAGGAGGAATTACTCAGCATATAGGAGCCTACAGAGCAAAAATCAAAAATCAGTTCATTACTTTCCTCGACACACCCGGCCATGAAGCATTCACAGCAATGCGTGCGCGTGGAGCGCAGGTAACAGACCTAGTTATTTTAGTAGTTGCCGCAGATGATGGAATAAAACCTCAAACGAAAGAAGCAATCGACCATGCCCATGCAGGTAATGTCCCCATTTTGGTCGCGATTAACAAGATTGACAAACCTGAGGCCAAACCAGAAGAGGTAAAAAAACAATTGGCTGATGTAGGATTATTGCCTGAAGACTGGGGTGGGCAGACCATGTTCACAGAGATTTCTGCAATTAAGAATATCGGAATCGATCACCTCTTAGAACTAGTTCTCCTGCAAGCTGAAATCATGGAGCTAAAAGCAAATCCTACTCTGCGCCCGCAAGCTATTGTCATTGAATCAAGACTCGATAAAGGAAGAGGACCCGTCGCCACGGTGATTGTGCAAAAGGGAACATTGTCCGTGGGACAACCTTTTGTGGTTGGACCCTATTTTGGGAAAATACGAGCACTAATAGGTGACGGTGGTAGTAAAACCAAAACAGCCACCCCAGCAATACCAGTAGAAATAGTAGGGATGCCAGAGGTTCCCCAACCAGGAGATAAGTTGTATGTAGTTAAAGATGAAAAGAAAGCAAGGCAATACAGTGAAATGCGACTCAAAAAAAGAAGAGAAGTCCAATTAGCTGAATCTGCTAAAGTAACCATGGAAGACCTTCACGACCAAATCGTAGAAGGTAAAATCAGAGTACTAAACATTGTAATTAAAGCCGATACTCAAGGTACAATTTCTGCAGTGCAAGAAGCCTTTTCTAAATTAGAAACCGAAGAAATTAAATTTAAAATCATTCACGATGGTGTTGGTGGAATAACCGAATCCGATATTCTTTTGTCGAGTGCATCTAACGCAATTACCATCGGATTCAACGTTCGCCCAACGGACAAAGCAGATGAGTTAGCAACACGAGAAAAAGTAGATGTACGCTTGTATAGCGTAATATACGAAGCTATTGAAGATATGAAGAAAGCGTTGGAAGGGCTACTAGAACCTAAATTCAAAGAAATAATTACCGGCCGAGCTGAGGTAAGAGAAGTGTTTAACCTCCCCAAAATAGGGTCTATCGCTGGGTGTCATGTGTCACAAGGGAAAATGGAACGTAATCTTGAAGCGAGACTCATCCGTGATAGCATAGTGGTTTACCAAGGAAAAATACTTTCAATCAGACGCTTTAAAGAAGACGTGAAGGAAGTTCAACAAGGTTACGAGTGTGGAGTTTCTTTAGAGAACTTTCAAGATATAAAGCAAGGAGATGTGATAGAACCTTACATTCTAGAAGAAATTAAATTTTAGTAAAACGAGACGTCCAAAAAGAACTTCTATTGTTTAAAGGATACATTTTAAAATTTTAAAATGTCGGACAGTGTTATCTAGGTTTTTAGAGCCATGCGGTTTAAACGATCAGAGCGAGTTCAGGAGTTACTCTTAAAAGAAATTTCTATTCTCATCCAAAAGGGACTGAAAGATCCGCGGATCGGTTTTGCCACAGTAACAACTGTTGAGTTGACCAATAACTTAAAACACGCGAAAGTTTATATTAGTGTTTTCGGGACAGAGAGCGATCAGTACGATACTATTGCAGGACTGACAAATGCATCAGGTTTTATAAGGGGCTCTTTAGGTAAAAATCTTAATCTTCGATATATTCCTGTATTAGAGTTTATACTTGATGAAACAGCTAAACGCGTCGCTAGAATAAATAAAATCATTAATGAGCTACACTCAAAATAACGTAATCAATCTTTTCAAACCTTCCGGACCAACATCTTTTGACATGGTTTGGTCGGTTAGAAAAATTCTTGGGATTAAAAAAGCTGGGCATATCGGAACTTTGGATCCTATGGCTGATGGAGTACTTCCTGTGTGCCTCAATCGTTCCACACGGATTATTCAATTTTTATTGCCCCTTCAAAAAACCTATCGAGCGACTCTTGAATTGGGATCTGCAACAGACACCCAAGACGCCACAGGACGAAAAATATATATAAGAGACGCATCTCTGATTAATGAAACTAAAATAAAAAAGGTTATCCAAATGTTTGTGGGAGAGCAATACCAAGTTCCCCCAATGTACTCAGCAAAAAAGAAAAATGGGATTCCTCTTTACAAATTGGCCAGAAATGGTATTAATGTCGACAGAGATCCTGTAAAAATAACTATATATTCAATAGAATTCATAAAAAAAGAGGAAAATCGAGTTTTATTTGATGTATGCTGTTCTGCTGGAACTTATATTCGTACTCTATCACATGATATTGGTGAAAATCTGGGTTGTTGCGCTCACATGGTTCGGTTGACTCGAACCAAGGTTGGGTTATTTTGTTTGGGACGTACCTTGACTCTGGAAGAATTAAAATCAGCACATGAAGAAGGTAGTCTACCTAAAAAGCTTTTTCCTTTGGAAGAAGTCCTCAACTTTCTCCCAGCGATACATGTAAAAAATGAATACCTTGAGCCTATTTCTCACGGAGTGGCGCTTTCGAAATTTTTTTTAGAAACTTTGCCCGAGCGTTTTGAACCTGGCCAATATTTTAGAGTTTTAGGAGGCGACGACAAGATATTGGCTATTGTTGAACCTGTGATAAATCAAGATAAGTTATCTGAGTTAGCCCCAGAAGATATTGTATTTAAATCAAAACGAGTACTATGTTAATTTTTTGATATTTAGAGGAGTGATTGAAATGTTTTCGCAGTGGAATAACAGAGTGGACTTAAAGCAGCACCTTCGAGTCATGTTCCTCTACGAAAACATTTGTCAATCATTCTCTTAAGTTTAACCTATTAAGAGGAAGCACCTAATGGCATTTACTAAGGAAACGAAATCAACCATCATTTCCGATTATAAACAACACGACAATGATACGGGTTCATCAGAGGTACAAATAGCACTTTTGACCAATCGACTAAACTACCTTAACGATCACTTCAAGTCTCACAATAAAGATCAACATTCTAGGCAGGGCTTATTAAGAATGGTAAGTCGTCGACGAAAGTTACTAGATCACCTTAAAAAAGAAGATGTCAGCCGATATCAGAACATTATTTCACGTCTAAATATAAGGCGTTAATCAACATTTGGAGAATATTGAATGGAACGAGTAGAAATTGAGCTTGACGGAAGAACAATATCTTTAGAAGCAGGCGACCTAGCCCGACAAGCTGGTGGATCTGTTGTAGTGAGACAGGGAGATACAATGGTTCTAGTTGCGGCAACTATGGCACCAAAACCAAGAGAAGGAATAGATTTTTTTCCTCTAACTGTAGACTACAGAGAAAAAACCTACGCCGGAGGAAAAATTCCAGGTGGATATTTAAAAAGAGAAGCTCGACCTAGTGACTATGAAACACTTACCTGTAGATTGATTGACAGACCGCTTCGCCCACTTTTCCCAAGCGGATTTCGTAATGAAACCCAGGTCGTTTGTTTTGTCGTTTCCCACGACCAAGTTAATCCCGCTGATGTTATCGCTCTGACCGGTGCTTCTGCAGCTTTGATGATTTCAGATATTCCTTTTGACAACCCTATTGCGGGAGCACGAATTGGTAGAGTTGATGGTAGTTTTGTATTCAACCCTACCTTCGAGGAAAGCGAAAAAAGTGATATTCAACTTCTCATGGCCGGAACAGCAGATGCGATTGTCATGGTAGAAGCAGGGGCTAAAGAAGCTAGTGAGGAAGAAATGATGAGCGCACTGGAATTTGGACATGAGCGCATTAAAAAGCTGATTGACCTCCAAGTTCAGCTTAAAGCACGGATTAATAAAGAAAAAGCTACTGTTGAGCAAGAAGAAATTGATACGGCACTGATAGATCAAGTCAACAGCATAGTTTGCCCAAAGCTTGAACAAGCTATGGAAATCACAGGAAAACAGGAAAGAGCTAATGCTGTTAGCCAAATTAAAGCTGACTTAGATTCTGAAATCAACCCAGAAAAAGAAGACGACCTAAAGAAAACACTCGGTAATGTGTTTCATGATGCTGAGAAAAATGTAGTGCGCAAAATGATTTTAGAAAAGAAAAAACGTGTCGATGGAAGAAGTCTTGATGAGGTGCGACCTATAAATATTAAAGTAGGTTACCTTCCGCGTGTCCATGGATCATCCGTTTTTACTCGTGGAGAAACCCAGGCTTTAGTAAGCGCAACCTTGGGCACCAGTTCAGATGAACAAAGGCTAGATACTCTCGAACATAAAGGCACAAAGCATTTTTATCTACATTATAATTTTCCTGCCTTTTGTACAGGAGAAACCAAATTCATCGGGGGCCCTGGACGAAGAGAAATTGGTCATGGAATGTTAGCTGAAAGGGCTTTAGTATCAGTTCTTCCAGATAGAGAGAAGTTCCCATATACCATTCGAATTGTTTCAGATATTCTGGAGTCCAATGGATCATCATCCATGGCCTCAGTCTGTGGTGGTGCTCTAGCACTTATGGATGCTGGAGTCCCTATATCAAATCCAGTTGCCGGAATCGCTATGGGACTAATTAAAGAAGAAGACCAAGTGGCTATTTTGTCTGATATTCTAGGCTCCGAAGATCACCTTGGTGACATGGACTTTAAAGTTGCTGGCACAAAAAATGGGATCACTGCTCTGCAAATGGATATTAAAGTTGCCGGATTGGATAAGAGCATAATGGAGAAGGCCATGCAGCAGGCAAAAGAAGGCCGCCTTCATATTTTAGGGGAAATGGATAAAGCCCTTAATTCACCTCGTTCCGAGTTGTCAGAACATGCTCCGAGAATTATTACGATGAAAGTACCGACAAGTAAAATTCGCGATATTATTGGTCCTGGCGGCAAAGTTATTCGAGGAATCATAGACCAATGTGGGGTTAGTGTCGATATCGACGATAGTGGCCTCGTATCTATTGCCTCATCAGACCAGGCAGCAGGAGATAAAGCCATCAAATATATCGAGAACCTAATTCAAGAAGCAAAAATCGGCAAGATTTATATTGGTAAAGTTAGAAAAATTGTCGATTTCGGAGCCTTTGTAGAAATATTTCCTGGGACAGACGGGCTTGTCCATATTTCCCAGATTTGCGACAGACGTATCCAAAGTGTTTCTGATGAAATTCAAGAAGGAGATGAAATAAAAGTAAAAGTTATCGATATAGACCAACAAGGAAAAATTAAACTTAGCCGAAAAGAAGCTTTGAAAGAAAAACTTACTGAAGATTAAGGATAAAGGATAAAGATAATAAGTTTTCTACGCTATAAAAGGCCGATGAGTCAATGCTCATCGGCCTTATTTTTCTATTAGAGAGTAATATCCCATTTTTTCAACTCATCTATTGCCTTGTAACTGGTCAGATCAAAGTGAACCGGCGTAATAGAAATATACTTATTGGAAACTTGAAAACAGTCTGCAGCCTCATCAACCTCATCAATGCGGATCTCTCCAGCATACCAGTAGTAATCATTATTTCTTGGGTCCACACGTTTATCGAATGTTTCAATCACGCGAGATTTCCCCTGCCTTGTAATAGAGACGCCTTTAATTTCTGAATAAGGCACTGCAGGTATATTGATATTAAGTGCAACTCCATCTGGCAACCCATTTTTTAAAACAATTTTTGCCATCTTTGCACCAAATTCGGCAGCAAACCCAAAGTTAAAATTTTCAAACGAGTTAAGAGAAACTGCAATGGCAGGAATCCCTTCGATGGTAGCTTCACTTGCCGCAGAAACCGTTCCTGAATAAATGGCACAGGTTCCAAAATTTCCACCTTGATTAACTCCTGAAACAACCAACTCTGGAGGTTGGTCAAAAAGTACTGTCGTCGCTAGTTTTATACAATCTGCAGGAGTGCCATTGACGGCATAGCCAATAAACTCATTATCTTCAACTATTTTACGCACTTTAAGCGGCTGCGTTAGAGTAATAGCATGCCCCATTGCACTTTGCTCCATTTCAGGTGCAACAATCACTACTTTAAAATACTTGGCTAATTCTTTATAAATTGTACGAATACCGACAGCTCTGAAACCGTCGTCGTTGCATAAAACAATCATAAAAAAATACCCACGGGCTCAAACCACCCGTGGGTTTTAGTAAGTTTTACTAGGTAGACTAAAGTCCTTCCTAGGGCTTTAGCTTAATAATCCTAGTTAATTATGTTTATTAAAATACTCCTGTGACCCTTTAGGATCAGGCTTCATCCCATCAGCTCCCTCACTCCAGTTAGCAGGACAAACTTCACCATTTTTTTCATGGTATTGCAAAGCGTCGACCATACGCAA
>JABGTQ010000043.1 GCA_018647025.1 Nitrospina sp.
GGGAACAGATATAAATAATATTCATTCGGTAGGTGGTGAAGGAACATATCGCTTTCACGACGGAAAGCAATTTCAGCGGCGAGATGAATTGACTAGTGAAGAGGTTTCATTGTATGGAGTTTGGGGTTCCGCTAGTGATGACGTTTATATTGTAGGTTCACATGGAACGATTCTCCACTTTGATGGGAATGAAGAAGGCGAGTGGAAGCCTATGGTGTCTGGAACAGATGAATATCTTTTAAGCGTGTGGGGTTCATGTTCTAATGATATTTTTGCTGTAGGTGATAATGCTACTATTCTTCACTATGACGGAAAGTCTTGGAGTGCAATGGAATCCAAAACTGATAAATATTTAACCAAAATTCGTGGCCTTCGTTCTGACTGTATTTACGCAGTCGGTGATGATGGTCTAGTGATTCGTTTTGATGGTAAAAAATGGAACGATATGTCATTAGGAGAAGATGCTTAGATGTCAGACTTAACAGATAACCATTTACTTTCAATTTTCGGATTTAGTAAAGATAATATTTTTGTTGGTGGGGCTGAAGGAACGATGCTTCATTTTAACGGTGAAAAATGGGACCCTATGAACCTTAATGGCCGTTGGGCCATAAAAAATATCTGGGGAGCGGCACCTGATAACGTATTTGCTGTGGCGACAGACGGTAGAATTCTACATTTTGATGGACAGGAATGGTCCGTTGAAGAAACAGAAAAATTACCACCTATGACTGGGGTTTTTGGTTTATCAGAGACAGAAGTCTATGCTTGTTCACGTCTTGGCCGCATTCTTCGTTATGATGGTATGGGATGGAAGTTTCTAAATACAGGAACCGATGTTGATGTTAGCCGGTTGTGGGGTTGTGCTGAAAGTGGAATGTATGCAGTTGGGTTTGACGGGCTTATTTTAAAACAGGAAGAAGATAAATGGAAACGGTTAACTATTAATTCAAATCATGAGTTTTATGGTTTCTGCGGTTTTGGTCCCGATGACATGTATATATGTGGATCTGATGGTATTATTTACAAGTTTAATGGAGTTGAAGTTACTGAAATGCCAACAAGAACTCAAGATTTTTTTCTTGATGTTTGGGGTCCTTCCAAGGAAATGGTATTTGCCGTAGGTGATCTCGGAATGATTATGTTTAATGACGGAGAGCAGTGGGTCCGTATTGAATCTGGTACAGAAGAATATCTTGCTGCCATCTGGGGTAGTTCAGATGAAAATATGTATACTGTTGGTGATAATGGCCTAATCCTTCAGTGGAATGGTGAAAACTGGTCAGCCTGCTCTTAGGAACAGGTCCCGCTTTACGGCTAAGTTTGTAGTAGTAAAATCCTTGACACTTTTTAATAGCGGATGTTACGGTCTATTCCCTAAACTACTGATAATAAAAGTAATTTTCTTCTTAATGTAGGTCCTAAGGGGGAAAGTTATTTTCTTCACGTTATGTTTAAACCTAGCTTTAAAGAATTTAAAGAAAAGTCGAAACAAGGCAACTTAATTCCAGTATACAAGGAAGTCTTAGCTGACCTTGATACACCTGTTTCTGCCTATCTGAAAATGTGCGGTGGAGAGTACTCTTTTTTGCTTGAAAGTGTTGAAGGTGGAGAAAAATGGGCGAGGTATTGCTTTCTCGGGTTTGACCCATCCATTGTCGTTAGTATCAAGGGGAAAGAAGTTGTTGTAGAAAAAAATGGTAAGTCAGAATCTATTATAATCACAGAGGGTAACCCACTTGATGGATTGAAGAAAGTTTTAGCCCAGTACGACCCCGTTGAAGTTGAGGGTTTGCCTCGTTTTTCTGGGGGCGCAGTCGGATTTATTAGCTACGATATGGTCCGTTCTTTTGAGAGTTTGCCAGATGGTACGGAAGATGACCTTAAAGTCCCGGATGCTTGTTTTGTTATTACTGATACTTTGCTGATCTTCGATAATATAGCTCAAACAATAAAAATTGTATCTAATGCTTATGTGACAAATGACAATATTGAGAAATCATATAACAAAGCGATAAAAAATATTGAAGCTATTGAAGAAAAACTAAAAACTAGTCACCCCATTCATTTGACCGATAAAAATTTGGGGAGTTTGAGCAATACAACGAACGTCGAGTCTAATTTTAAAAAAGAACACTTTCTAGAAGCCGTTCAAAAAATTAAAGATTATATTATCGAAGGCGATGTTATTCAGGTTGTCTTAGCCCAAAGGTTGAAATTTAATATCAGCAAAGACCCATTTGCAATTTACCGAGCCCTAAGATCGATCAATCCTTCTCCTTACATGTATTATTTAAAATTTGGTGATCTGAAAATTGTGGGTTCATCTCCAGAAATATTAGTTCGCTTAGAGGACGGAAAGATTGAGGTTAGACCAATAGCGGGGACACGCAAACGAGGTCAATCTAAAGAGGAAGACCAAGCTTTAGAAAACGATCTTCTTAGCGATGAAAAGGAATTAGCAGAACATATTATGCTGGTAGACCTAGGACGTAATGATGTGGGCCGAGTAGCGAAAACCAATTCTGTCTCAGTTAACGAGAAATTTACCATTGAGAGGTACTCGCACGTTATGCACATTGTTTCAAATGTAAAGGGTGAACTTAAGGAAAACTTTGATTGTTATGATGTTTTAGCTGCAACTTTCCCAGCGGGGACTTTGTCAGGAGCTCCGAAGGTAAGAGCTATGGAGATTATTGAGGAATTGGAGCCGACTAGAAGAGGCTTATATGGAGGTGCGGTAGGATATATTAGTTTTAACGGTAACATGGATACTGCTATCGCTATTCGTACGCTTTTAATAAAAAATAATGTAGCTTATTTAGGTGTCGGTGCTGGAATTGTTGCTGACTCTGTACCGGAAAATGAATTTGAAGAAACCATGAGTAAAGGAAAAGCCTTACTCAAGGCAATTGAACTGGCCGAGAAAGGACTCGTTCTATGATCTTGATGATCGATAACTACGATTCATTTACTTATAACCTAGTTCAGTACTTAGGTGAATTAGGAGCAGATGTTGTGGTGCATAGAAATGATAAAATAACTTTGAAAGATATCGAACAATTAAACCCAGAAAAAATTGTAATTTCCCCCGGACCTTGTACACCAGAAAAAGCAGGGATTTCTATGAAAACAGTTCGTCACTTTAGTGGGGAAATTCCTCTTCTAGGCGTTTGTTTAGGTCATCAATCCATTGCTAGTACTTTCGGGGGACAAATCATTAAAGCAAAAAAATTGATGCATGGAAAAACATCAATGATTACTCATGACAATAAAAATCTATTTAAAGAATTGCCGAATCCTTTTGAAGCTACTAGATATCATTCCTTAGTGCTAAATAAAAACACTGTTCCCGATAAGTTTGAAGTGACTGCAACAAGTGATGATGGAGAAATTATGGGAATAAGGCATAAAAATATGTTTATTGAGGGTGTGCAGTTTCATCCAGAGTCTATTTTAACTGTAAGTGGTAAAGATCTGTTGAAAAATTTTTTAAACATGTCTAAGGATTAGTCATAATAGTCTATATTTTATGAAAATTCAGAATGCCTTAAAGAAAGTTTTAGATAAAGTAGATTTAAAAGAAGTGGAAATGGTTTCGATCATGACTCAAATTATGGAAGGTCAGGTAAAAGATTCTCAGTTGGGATCTTTGCTAACTGCCCTATCTATAAAAGGTGAAAGTATCGAAGAAATTGCTGGTGCAGCAATTGTTATGCGCGATAAGTCAGAGAATATTAATGTATCAAGAACAGAAACTATTGTAGATACATGTGGTACTGGAGGAGATGGTGCAAATACTTTTAACATATCCACAGCAGCAGCTTTTGTAGTAGCTGGCTGTGGTCTGACTGTAGCAAAACATGGTAATAAAGCTGTCTCTAGTCTTTCGGGCAGTGCTGATGTATTACGATGCCTTGGCGTAAATATAGACGCAGATAAACTAACAGTAGAAAAATGTCTTGATGAAATAGGAATTGGTTTTCTCTTTGCACCTATGATGCATGGAGCTATGAAATATGCTGCAGGTGTTCGAAAGGAACTTGGTTTTCGAACAATTTTTAATTTATTGGGTCCTCTGACAAACCCAGCAGGAGCAAACGCTCAGGTAATCGGTATTTACGATTCTAGTCGATTGAAACAAATTGCAAGCGTATTAAAACTTCTTGGTACTCGTCAGGCTTTTGTTGTTCATGGGAGTGATGGTTTAGATGAAATTACTTTGACAGGAACGACTAACGTTTGTGAATTGGTTAATGGTCAGGTAAAAGAATACACGTTAGAACCAGAAAATTTTGAGTTGACTGCTTGTAAGGCTAAAGATATTTCCGGTGGAACACCTGAGGAAAATGCCAATATTATAAAAAATATTTTATCAGGAGAGCAAGGACCTAAGAGCGATATTGTCCTTATGAACGCTTCAGCAGCGATTTGTGCTGGTGGTATAGCAGAGAATTTAAAAGTTGCAATGCATCTTGCCCGACAGTCAATAGATACCGGTTCAGCTGAAAAAAAATTAAATGACCTGCGTCGCCTAAGTCATCAATAAGAGTATAGATTTTATATAACGTAATTAAATTTTTTATAACTAAAATGACTGGCATACTCGATAAAATTTTTTGTGATAAGAAGGTTGAGCTAGGTACGGTAAAACGTAAGCTTGCTTTGCCAGATCTTAAAATGCGTATTGCAAATAATAAGTATGAAATTCGTGACATTAGAATGTCTCTTGAATCATCTAAAATGTCATCTATCATTGCAGAAATTAAGCCTCGCACCCCGTTTAAAGGTGAGCTTCTTAATAAACATGATCCCGTAGATATTGCAAAAATTTATGCTGAGAATGGGGCTGCAGCTCTTTCAATTTTGACAGAATCGAGTTATTTTGGTGGGAGTATATTCACTTTAGAAAAGGCTAGGGGGTGTGTTGATGTTCCCCTTTTACGGAAAGATTTTATTTTTGACGAGTATCAGATTTATGAAGCAAGAGCTTTTGGTGCTGATTTTTTTCTTCTTATAGCAACTTGGTTAGACAAAAATCATTTGGCCGACCTTCTTTCTCTTGGTAAAGAATTAGGACTTCCTGCACTCGTTGAAACACACAATGAAAATGATATGGAAAAAGCCTTTGAAGTTGGAGCTTCTATTCTTGGTATTAATAATAGAGATTTGACTAATGGAAAAACAGATTTGGAGATTGCTAGACGACTAATTCCAATAGCCCTTCAAGTCCCAGATAAATTGATGGTATGCGAGAGTGGTATTCATTCTAGGAATGAAATAGAAGAATTTGAAAAGCTAGGGGCGCACTCTTTTTTAATTGGAGAAAGTTTGATGACCGCTGAAAATATTGGAGTCAAACTAAGAGAGTTTACAGGTGATAGAAAAATTTCAACCAAGAATTAAGGTTAAAATATGCGGCACGACCAGCCTCAAGGATGCTCGAATTGCAGTTGAGAGTGGGGCTGATGCGGTTGGTTTTATTTTTTATAAGAAGAGTCCGCGTTGCATATCACAGAGTGAAGTTAAAGATATTATTTCCCAGTTACCACCTTTTATTGAAGCTGTGGGAGTTTTTGTCGACGAGACCTCTGATAAAGTCAATCGTATCGCAGAACAGTGCAGATTGACCGCTGTTCAGCTTCATGGAGAAGAGTCTCCAGCATTTTGTCGTCGAATCAAGAGACGCGTGATCAAAGCCCTTAGAGTTCAGGGTGCTGATTCATTTAAAGGGATGTCCAATTATGAAGTCAGTGGGTTTTTGCTTGATTCCTATAGCGATGAAAGTAAGGGGGGCACTGGGGAAACTTTTGATTGGAACCTTGCTCTAAGAGCAAAAAAACAGGGGCCAGTAATACTTGCCGGTGGACTTAACCCTTATAATGTTTATACGGCTATTCATAGAGTGAAGCCTTATGGAGTGGATGTTTGCTCAGGTGTTGAGAAGTCTCCAGGAATAAAGGATTTGATTAAGGTTGATGAGTTTATCAAATCTGTTCGTAAATTTCGTTAATTAGGTTTATACATTTAATTAATTAGAATGTTTTTATAGAAAAATATTTTTTCATTAATCTTTTGATTAATGGACTACACCTAAATAGATAAGTCAGATGGATAATAAAGTAAACAGTATAGAGTTTCCTGATGCGCAGGGCCATTTTGGACCATTCGGTGGTAAATATGTAATTGAGACATTGATGCCAGCATTGGATTCACTAGAGCGCCTTTACAAGGAAGTTCGCGAGGATCCAAAGTTTCAAAGTGACTTAAAATATTATTTAAAAGAATATGTTGGGCGCCCAACCCCGCTTTTTTTTGCGGAACGACTTACTAAATATCTAGGTGGAGCAAAGATTTATCTTAAGCGTGAAGACTTAAATCATACAGGGGCTCATAAGATTAATAACACTATTGGAAGTGCTCTTTTGACTCTTCGAATGGGCAAAAAACGGGTTATTGCGGAAACAGGTGCAGGACAGCACGGAGTCGCTACAGCAACTGCAGCAGCTCTTTTTGGATTGAAGTGCGATGTTTTTATGGGGGAGGAGGATATAAAGCGACAATCCCTCAATGTTTTTCGTATGAAACTCTTAGGGGCTCGAGTCATCCCCGTTAAAGCAGGAACTCGTACTTTAAAAGATGCTACTAGTGAAGCTATTCGCGAATGGATTACTTCTGTAGAAACTACTCATTATATTATAGGTTCGGTAGTTGGTCCTCATCCTTATCCTATGATTGTCCGTAACTTTCAGCGAATTATAGGTGATGAGGTTGGTGAGCAAATTATGGAAATCGAAAAACGGTTGCCTGATGTTTGCGTCGCCTGTGTGGGCGGCGGTAGTAATGCAATGGGACTTTTTTATCCTTTTACTCGTGATGATAAAGTAAAGCTTATTGGCGTTGAGGCAGCTGGACTTGGAATTGAATCGGGAAAGCATGGCGCAACATTGAGTCACGGTAGTACTGGGGTTCTGCATGGTATGATGAGTTATCTTCTACATGACGATGATGGACAAGTACAAGAGGCACATTCAATTTCCGCGGGCCTAGACTACCCAGGTGTTGGATGTGAACATAGTTACCTTAAATCAATTGGACGTGCTGAATATGAAAGTATTACAGATGAAGAGGCACTAGAGGGTTTTAAACTGTTGTCGAATAAAGAAGGAATAATACCGGCGCTAGAAACCGCCCATGCAATAGCGCATGTAGTTAAAATAGCTCCTAAAATGAATAAAAATGAGATTATTGTGGTTTGCTTATCTGGGAGGGGTGACAAGGACGTTAACCAGGTAGCCGAACGCATGGAGATGGGCTTGTGACACGAATAACAACCTGTTTTGAAAAATTAAAAGCTGAAAAACGAAAAGCTCTTGTAGTTTTCATTACTGCAGGAGACCCAGACCTTGAGCAAACCAAGAGTATTCTTGATGTAATAGATGATAGTGGGGCTGATATCATTGAATTAGGTGTCCCTTTTTCAGATCCGTTAGCAGACGGTTCAATCATTCAGGCTGCTTCATTGCGCTCTCTTAAAAGCGGAACAACTTTAAAGAAAATTATTTCTCTAGTTAAGGAAATTCGCAGGACTCGAAACCTTCCTATTATTCTAATGACGAGCTTTAATCCTGTATTCGTCTACGGAGAACAACAGTTTGTTAAAGATGCGGTATCCGTTGGTGTTGATGGAGTTATTATTCCTGACCTGCCTCCTGAAGAAGCGGATAAATTTTCTGTTTGCGCTGAGGAAAGTGGTCTTGATTTAATACATCTATTAGCGCCTACTAGTCCAAATGAAAGAATAGAGATGGTTGCTAAAAAGGGTCGAGGCTTTATTTATTATATTTCTCTTACAGGGACTACAGGTGTTCGTGCTAAATTAGCTGATGACTTAGGTGATAAAGTTGCATCTATTAAACAAATATCAGATATTCCAGTTCTTATCGGGTTTGGTATATCAAGCCCCGACTTAGCACGAGAAGCGACCAAGTTTTCTGATGGTGTTATTGTCGGGAGTGCTGTCGTGAAATTGATTGAAAGTAACTCTGAGCCGATAGAAAGAAATAAAAAATTAGCCGAATTTATTACTTCAATAAAACAAGCCATTAGCAATCCCTGTTAAATGAGCGATTCTAATCGCTACATTCCTGAAATCTCCGTTGTTATCCCAGCTTATAATGAAGAGGAGTCCATCGGACTTGTTATTAAAAGTCTTCCTCAAAAAAAAATAAAAGAAATTATAGTTGTTAATAATGGCTCAACTGATAAGACTGCCTCTATTGCAAAACAATATGGTGCTAGGGTAGTCAATGAGATTTGTCGTGGGTATGGAGCCGCTTGTCTTAAAGGAATTTCTGAAGTTAACGATCCTGAAATCGTTGTTTTTGTTGACGGTGATTTTAGTGACTATCCTGAAGAAATTGAAATTTTAGTAAAGCCAATTGTGGAAAACCGAGCAGACTTTGTGCTAGGGAGTCGTATGATATTTTCTGAAAGTCGAGCTGCGTTATTACCGCAAGCGAGATATGGAAATCTTTTAGCAGTATTCCTTATCAGATTGTTTTTTCGATACAAATTTACTGACCTTGGTCCATTTCGAGCTATTCGTTATCAGTCATTGAAAGAAATAAGTATGACTGATAAAAACTTTGGATGGACAGTTGAAATGCAGATAAAGGCAGTAAAGCATGGACTAAAGATCATGGAAATTCCAGTTCATTATAGAAAGCGTATAGGAGTATCTAAAATTACCGGGACCATATCAGGGACGTTTAAAGCAGGGATAAAAATAATCTTTACGATATTCAAATTTTTGTTAACCTAGTTACTCAATCTATTAAAAACTTTAGGGATAAAATATATGTTTTCCTGTGTTTTAAAGTATTTGTATAGATTTAAAGTGATGCTTTTATTAATCTTTGCCATTGTGGCGACTTCAAACTTTTGTTACGCAGCTGATCCCATTGAAAAGCTAATACACGATAGACTGAGTGCTGATAAAAAGGCATTGGATTTAAGTGGAATGAATATTGGCATCCGTGGGGCTAAAGTTTTGGCAGGCTTGAGTCTTCTTTCGAATGTAGAAACACTCCTTTTACAAGGAAATAAAATTAAATATGAAGGAATAAAAGCTCTAGCGAAATCTCCTCACGCTAAAAACCTCAAGCATCTCGATCTATGGGGTAATATGATTGGAGATATGGGATTAAAAGTAATTTGCGAGTCAAATTATATACAGAGACTTGATGTATTAAAACTCTGGAAAAATGAGATAGGGGACGATAGTTTGGAGTTAATGGTTAAGTCTTCCAACTTCAAACAATTAAAGACTCTTATGTTAAACGATAATATGGTGACTCCGATCGGCGCTAGTCATTTGGCAAACCCAGATGTATTTCCTCGGTTAAAAACACTGAATTTATTCCGCAACGATATTGGTGACGAGGGAGCTTTCGCATTTTCTCGCTCAAAACCATTCATTAATTTAAGATTTTTTTATATAGGTGAAAATAATCTTACTGATAATGGTGCAGTAGCACTCATTAATTCAAACTCATTCCCAAGCCTTGAAGTTTTGGATATGGTGAAAAATCATTTAGGTGAAAAAACTGTGATCGCTTCTTTTAAGACCCGAAAAAATAAAAAAATTCAAATTATTATCCGATAACTTTAGTGGCATAAAGTGCATGCCTTAGAATCAGTAAATTTTTCATACTAAGATCTATGAATAGGACAGGTAAAATTATTGTATCAGTAGTTTTATTATCTAGTTTATTTGCCGTTGCACTAGTTTCTGCAGACGAGCGATATCCTTACCCGTCTATCGGTGATGGTAAAACTGGTATAGAGGTAGCGCTTACTTTAGTTGATGGAATTACTGCTGA
>JABGTQ010000289.1 GCA_018647025.1 Nitrospina sp.
AAATCCATACCCTGCAAACTTTTCCATCAGATCAAATACCTTTGTTGCTTTTTTAATATCAATATTTTTTTTCTCAGCACCTGCAATAAATTTTTCTCTCTGAGCCTCCATTTCCTCGGGTTTTTTTTTCCCCATCGCTCGCCGCAAAAGATCAGCATCGCCAAGACTAAACCCAGCTAAAATACTTGCAATTCGCATCACCTGTTCTTGGTATAGAATAACTCCATGCGTTTCTTTGAGCACATCTTTTAATTGGGGTAGTTCATATTTCTCCTCAAGTTTCCCATGTTTTCGCTTAATATAATCGTCCACCATTCCACTCTCTAATGGACCGGGTCTATAAAGAGCAAGAAGCGCAATGATATCTTCAAAACAATCGGGCTTCATTTTTTTGAGCAAGTCGCGCATACCGGAGCTCTCAAGTTGAAAAACACCGAGAGTTCGAGTACTGCAAAGTAGTTTATAGGTCTCTGAGTCGACCATCGGAATTGCTGAGATGTTCAGATCCACTTCTAGTGATTCTTTTATAAGGCGGAGAGCATTATCTATTACGGTAAGAGTTTTAAGACCCAGAAAGTCCATTTTTAACAGGCCTAGCTTTTCCACGCCTTCCATAGAATACTGGGTTACTACTTCATCCTGTTCTCCCTTACCTTTACTTGGAAATTTATATAAGGGAAGAAAGTTTGTCAAAGGTTTTGATGAAATAACAATACCCGCTGCATGAGTGGAGCAGTGTCTATGCAATCCTTCTAAGTTTAAAGCGATATCAAGAAGCTCTGTCACTTTTTCACTATCTTTTTTCATGCGCTCAAAGCGTAGTTCTTCTTTAAAAGCGTCCTTGAGACATATATTTAACCGGTCAGGAACTAACTTCGCTATTTTATCAACTTCCCCATAAGGCATATCCAGGACACGACCTACATCTCTGAGGACTCCCTTGGCTTTCATACTACCAAACGTAATTATCTGAGATACGTTCTGACTGCCACCATATTTTTTACTAACATATTTAATGACATCGTCACGCTTGCTCATACAGAAATCAATATCGATATCAGGCATACTGACTCGCTCAGGATTTAAAAATCGTTCAAAAAGAAGATCGTATCTAAGTGGATCAATATCTGTAATGCGTAGAGAATAAGCAACCAGACTTCCTGCAGCAGAACCGCGACCAGGACCTACCGGAATACCATTTTTGCGAGCGTAATCTATAAAATCCCACACAATTAAAAAATAGCCAGGATATCCCATCCTTTCAATAATACTAAGCTCATCTTGCAACCTTTTTCTATAAAGTGATTGCTCGTATGTTATTCCAAGTTTGTTCATCTCCTGAAATCGTTCCCCTAGTCCTTTATTCGTCTGCTCCACCAAGTACGATTCAAGAGTGTAGGTTTCTGGAACGGGGTAATCTGGAAAGTTAAGCTTATCAAAATCCATTTCCAATTCGCAACGCTCTGAGATCTTTAAAGTATTTTCTATCGCTTGCGGAATATCTCTAAATAACTCCGCCATTTCCTCAGGAGATTTAAAGTAGTATTCATCAGAAGGGTAACGCATACGGTGCTGGTCGCTCATTGTCTTACCAGTCTGCAGACATAGAAGAATTTCATGAGCATCAAAATCTTCACGATCCAAGTAATGACAATTATTTGTTGCAACCAGAGGTAAGGAAAGCTTATTCCCAATCTTAACTAGCTCATTATTAATTTTTTCTTGATACTCCATTTTATGATTCTGGAGTTCGAGAAAAAAATTCTCTGGGCCCATGATATCTCTGTATTGATCGGCAACTTTTATCGCGCGTGGTATATTTTCTTTATTAACATTATAAGCAACCTCGCCGCGGCCACATGAACTCAGAGCAATTAAGCCCTCTGCATGTTCAGACAACAGTTCTTTATCAATACGAGGTTTATAATAAAAACCCTCCATATATCCAAGCGTTACCAGCTTAAGAAGATTTTTGTATCCTTTTTCATTTTGGGCTAAAAGGATGAGATGGTAAGACGCATCTCTAAGGTCATGTTTGTCTTTTTTATCATGACGGCTCTCAGGAGCCACGTAAACCTCACAACCGATGATAGGTTTTAACCCATATTTTTTTGCTCCAGTATAAAAGTCTACGGCACCAAACATGTTGCCATGATCCGTCATGGCAACAGCTGGCATCTTGAACTCTGCCGCACGCTTGAATAGAGCTTCATGCCTCAAAGAGGAATCGAGCAAACTAAAAGAAGTGTGTAAATGAAGATGAACAAAATTAGACGGCTTCATCGATTCTTTGTAAAAGTGAATTGAGTTACAGTTTTAATTAAGAATTTTATTTAAAGAAACATACTCCATATCAAGAGCATTCGCCACTGCAGGATGTGTTATCTGACCATTGAATACATTTAACCCTTTCGCTAGCGCGGGATTCTCTTGAAATGCCTTATTAAACCCCTTTCGAGCTAATTCTGAAGCATAAGGAAAAGTTGCGTTAGTCAACGCAAATGTTGAGGTACGCGCTACCGCGCCAGGCATATTAGCTACGCAATAGTGCACAACATTATCCACTATATAGATAGGATCGCTATGGGTCGTAGGATGAGAGGTTTCTATCACTCCCCCCTGATCAATTCCAACATCAACAATTACGGAACCTGGCATCATCAATGAGAGCATTTCTCGGGTAATGAGCTTGGGCGCTCGTGCTCCAGGAATAAGAATCGCCCCAACAACCAAATCAGCTGTACGCAATGATTCAATAAGGTTCACACGGTTTGACATCAGAGTTTTTAAACGTCCTCCATAAATATCATCTAAATAACGCAACCGGTTTAAATTAACATCCAATAATGTCACAGAAGCTCCAGTCCCTATTGCCATTTTAGCGGCATTAGCACCCACAACTCCACCTCCAATAATTACTACATGTCCGGGGTCGACACCCGGGACGCCACCAAGAAGAATGCCCCGCCCTTTATTCTCTCTTTCAAGGTACTTTGAACCTTCGTGAATTGACATCCTTCCGGCAACCTCACTCATCGGAACCAACAAAGGAAGCGAATTATCTGGCAATTGAACCGTCTCGTAAGCTATACACGTCACTTTACGCTCGAGAAGGGCACGAGCTAAATCAGGTGTAGGAGCTAAATGAAGATATGTATAAAGAATTTGACCTTCTCTCAAAAGATCGAACTCCTCTGGCAAAGGCTCCTTAACCTTGATAATCATTTCTGAGCGAGAAAAAATATCATTCCTCTCCGTGATGTGTGCTCCATGCTCTTCATATAACTTATTTGGTAGTCCACTCCCCTCTCCCGCTTCATCTTCAACCAGAACGATATGCCCATCAGCAGTCAGATCATGCACACCTGCCGGGGTCAACGAGACACGGTATTCATCTTCTTTAATCTCTTTAGGAACTCCGATAATCATGAGATTCTCCAGAAAAAAACATTTTTCATTTACACCAACACGTTTCTACTAATTTCATTTCCAATAGTTTTGCACTGTAGGATATGCCTATAGCATCTGTCCTTTATACCCAATATAACACTCTCTTACACGACAATAATTAGTATTATTATCCACACAACACTGTTTGTAATTTATGTGAAAATTATATAGATTAGTAGTTGGTAGTTATCTATTTATTATCAAAGAAAGTGTTCTTATTGAAAACAAAAGCCAAATCTAAATTGGAGGAATGCATACTCGTTCATCTTACTCCAGAGGGTGACCTGCTGGACCTAGAGAATAAAAATGTTACTCCTGAACATATGCGTCTTTTGTGTCAGGCGGGAGACACACTAAACGGAGTTAAGCAGCTTTATCTGAGCGATAACAGATTAGGCGATGCTGAAATTGAATGTTTATCTAAAAGCCGTTGCTTTCCAAACCTGGAAAAACTATTTTTAAACCAGAACAAGATAAGTAATGCCGGAGCAAAAGCATTAGCAGAATCAAAGTTTGTTCAAAATATTAGTTATCTCGTCTTAGAGGCTAATCAAATAGGAGTTAATGGAGTTCAATCAATTGCTACGTCATTAAATTTTCAAAATTTAGAAACCCTATTTCTAGACTCAAACCCTATCGGACCTCAAGGAGCTGAGGCGCTAGCAAGGTCGACATGTTTGTCTTCTCTTTCCGCTCTTCACTTGGATAGCACAGGGATAGGAGATCAGGGCGTTAAGGCAATTGCCACATCACTGATGTCAGCCAAACTTAAAAAACTTTACTTGTGCTCAAATAAAATAGGTGATGAAGGAGCGATTGCACTGTCTCAATCACCTAATTTGAGACAGTTAACTTGTTTAAGTATTTGGAGAAATGAAATAAGAGATGCTGGTGGTAAAGCTATAGCCGAATCAATTTATTTCTTAAACTTAGAACGGTTATACATGAGCCTAAATCTGATCGATAAACCGATCCGCAAGGTGATTCGTAGTTCAGACCTTGCTTCCAGATTAAAAACTTTGGTTATGGACTAAAAGTGGCAAAACAAACAGGAGATTGCTAGTGAACTATAAATTTACCTACTCAAAGCTTTTTAACGTGGTTTTTCATGTCGGTGTAATATTCAACATACTGCTAGTAATATGGCTATATCTTTTATTTTTTGAAATAATCTAAGTAAATTCCACCTCATTTTAAAAGAATAAATTTTCATTTTGCTTAGAGGGATTTACTTGCTCCTGAGACTGCTCAACCTTGGCTTTAACCAAAGTGTCTGTATTTCGCCACAAAACATTATTCTGGGGAATGAGATATTCTCCTTTAGCGTTCCTAAAGGGTCGCCACGACTGATCGATATAAATCTCATTAGGTCTAAAGTCACCCTTGTATTTAAGTGATTGGTTTTCACCAATATAATATCCAAGATAAAAAAACTTCACGCCTTTCTGTTGGCAAAATTCTAATTGTTTAAGAATGCTAAATGTACCCAAGCTAAGTTTAGAGTCCTCAGCATAGTAAAAAGTATAAATGGCTGAAAATGTATTTGAAGTATGGTCTCCTAAAGCAACACCAACAAGCTTGTCGTTAATATAATACTCAAACTCAACTCCAAAATTTGTATTCACATAAAACGAGAGGCGAAAATTCTGCTCATCTTCGACATCATCCTGCAAAGTACTGAATTTTTTCTTATGCCTAATATATAGATCAAACTTTTCATCTGTATATTTAGGAACGCCCATTTTAACCATTACATTTTCGCAAGACCTCAGAGCTCGTTTCTGTCTTCTCGTTATCTTAAAGTCCTCCGCCCTAACCCGAATAGGAATACATTGATAACAATCGGGGCAACGTGGACGAAAATAATAATCACCAAAATGTCTCATCCCGTGAGCCAACAAGTACTCGAATTCTATTTCTGACATATCTTCCAATAAATATTCTTCAAATAAAGATTCTTGATCTTTAAAATATCCACATTGAAAGGGCTTTGAATCTATAAAATGTGCCAGCATAATCTTGAATGAAAAAAAATAGTGAGTTAACAGTACACGATAAATTATATATTATATGTGTGATTAAGTGTAGAGAACAAACCGAGTTGTAAGCCTAGCAATTTTTCAAAACGTTGAAATTAATTAACCTTTATGATTAAATTAAATGTGCGGTTGGGGGTCACAATGAAGTGCTATGCGCCTTACCAATTTTTATTCTGCACAAAAACATACTCCAGGGCAATCCGACACATTGAAAATATCTGTAATCGTTCCAACCCTTAATGAAGCTTCGATCCTAGAAGATAGTCTACGAGCTATCTCAGGCCTAAATCCGCATGAAATTATTGTTGTCGATGGAAGGAGCACCGACTCAACTTTTTTAGTAGCTCGCCGCATGGCTAATCTGGTTATCACTAGCAAGCCCGGAAGAGCTTACCAAATGAATGCTGGGGCCAAAAAAGCAACTGGAGACCTACTCTTATTTATGCATGTCGACAACAAATTATCCTTTGAAAGTTTCAAAAAAATGAAAAAAACAATGCTTCTTACTGAGTCTAATGGTGGCGCATTCACCCTGCAAATAGAGTCTAATAAAGCTTCTCTCAAGATTATTTCTATACTAGCTACCTGGCGCGCAAAACACCTCAACCTTGTATACGGAGACCAAACCATCTTTGTCCGTGCCGATACGTTTCAGGAAATGGGTGGATTTTCACCTCTTCCAATTTGTGAAGACCTCGATTTTTTTCGCCGTCTTAGCCGACAAGGTAAAACAGTCCTTCTCAAGGAAAAAACCCACACCTCAGCACGCAGATGGAAGACTGAAGGGGTTTTCTATACAACGCTACGTAATGTCACTATTGGGAGCCTATTTCTACTAGGATTTTCACCGCAAACTCTCAGTAAATGGTACTCTGTTGTCCGTTAATTTTTGGCTTACTTTAAGCATTAATATATTTGCGCCTTCAGCCTTTCCAAAACATGTTTCATATCACCCATAATCAACTCTCAAGTTCTTCTTGTATTGGCTACTAGCACTCCATATAATCTAAATATCGTCACATTATCAATAAATCCTCTTCTAGGTTATCTAAGAGGTTTGACTTGGAGTTATTGTGAAACAAAAAAATAATAAATTAAAACGCAACCTCAGACCTTTTATTTTTATAGGCGTAATCGCATTAATCCTAAGTGTCGTATATTCTGCAACTAAACCTATTGAATATGGGACTCCTATAGCTCCGGCAACGGGGCAATTGATTGAAAACCGGCCCGTAATGTCTTCCGCTTTTTATACTGGGAAAACGGCAGAAGCATACCGTATCGCTGCTGAGATTCCTAAAATCATCGATAGCCAATTTTGCTACTGTTACTGCAAAAAAAACCACCAACATAAGACCTTGCTTACATGTTTCACCAATGAGCACGGGTCTAAATGCGATACCTGCATTAATGAGGTTCTTTATGCCTACGAATTATACAAACAAGGAAAAACTCTCGACGAAATCATTGTCTCAGTAGATAAAAAGTTTTATCGCCCTTACAAATCTCAACGGCTTTAAGAATAGTTAATGAATACAATAGTCGAACAAAAACCAACCAGCATATATATTCCTTATGCCTTGCTAGTAACTGCCCTGCTTTCATTTTATATTATTTTTATAAACAAGATTGATCTCAAACCAGGGGAGGTAGAGTACCCCGCAGAAGCGTTTCTAGCACCTGGATTTGAATTACCATCTCTTCAAGGAGGGAAAGTTAAACTCTCGGACTATCGAGGCAAAGTTTTGTTTATCAACTTCTGGGCAACTTGGTGCGCCACCTGTAAAGTTGAGATGCCTTCGATGGAAAAGCTTTACCAGCGTTTTCGAGAATATGACTTTGAGATGTTGACGATTAGTGTCGATAAAGATCTATCACTCATTACTCCATTCGTTAAAGAATACGGTTTAACTTTCCCGGTCCTACTTGATCCCGACAGCAAGTTGGCTAAACAAGATTACAAAACAACGGGCGTTCCAGAAACCTTCGTTGTCGACAAAAATGGAATTATTGTGCACAAGGCCATCGGTCCCCGAGACTGGGCTACTGACGAAACAATGGAAGCATTTGCTCAACTCATTCAGCGAGGTTGATAGAATGAAAGTGAAATCAATTCTATTGTTATTTTTTTTTCTGTTAATAACTCCAAGGTTAATACTTGCTCAGGGCGGAGGTCACAAAGAAGAAAAACACACAACTTCAATTACAGAAAAAAACACTTCCCTGAATGATTCAATTTATTCTATTGATGCTGGTAAAAATAAAGAGTTCCCTTCAATCGAGAGTTCCCCACTAATGGATTCTCCGTTTTCGAATAACAGTTTAAGTGGTAATTCATTAGTCGACAATACGTTAACTAACGATCCCATGGAACGTTTTAAACAAAAAAAAACCTCTGTAGAACATGATCAACACAAAACACAACATGTAGAAGAATCATTGCACGAGTGGGTATCTCCTAATGCAAAAGGGTACTCTGTCGCTATAAGTATGACTATTCTTTCAGGACTCGTTTTTATGGGGCTAAGTTTTTTCCGGATTGGAGAAAAAGGTAGTTAGCCACTTAAACAATTATTATAGACAAGAGTTATGAGCAAATTTCAAAGCCTCCTTAAAAGTCGATTGGGTCTAGATACTCTCGAATACGAAATTCCCGAACACTCTAACTCGATAAAATATTCCTTGGGTGGGATGACCATAACCTCGTTCGGAGTTCTTGTTGTAAGCGGGATCCTACTGGCTCAGTTCTTTAACCCCACTCCAGAAAGAGCAAATAGCAGCGTTCACTTTCTTATGGATCAGGTATACCTTGGTTGGTTCCTTCGCGGTATTCATTTCTGGGCAGGAGAAATTCTCACAATCACAATTATCCTTCACATGATTCGAGTTTTTTACACCGCCTCCTATAAAAATCCAAGAGAGATCAACTGGTTAATCGGTGTTGTTCTACTAGGATTCATGATCACCTTGATGTTTACAGGGACTGTTCTTAAATGGGATCAGGAAGGCTATGAAGCATTAGATCACTTTCTATGGGTTGCGGAAAAATTTGGTATTTTAGGTGTTCCCTTGACAGAAAAGTTTTCTCCAGGCGTACCATTACTAAGCCGAATATATATGGCTCATATATCTTTACTACCCATCGTTACGATGGGCTTGCTCGGTCTTCATGTTTTTTACATTAAGTATCACAAACTTTCTGCAAAGCCTGGGACGACAGATACTAGCCGGATGATTCCCTTTACTCAACATATGGCTTACCTTAGACGAGCAGGTATTGGCATCTTTACTCTCATCTGTCTGCTAGCGTTAACTGTTGCGCCTCCTTTAGGGAATGAACCTATCATGGGCCTTGAGGTCACTAAACCTCCATGGCAATTTGTTTGGATTTATGCTTTAGAAAATATTTGGGTCCCATCTTTAATTGTCGCCCCAATTTTTATTGGCTTAGGTCTAGTTAGCGTGCCATTCATAGACCGAAGTACTGAGACCGACCCTAAAAAACGACCCATTGCAATGATTATTCTATGGAGTAGTGTCGTATTATTTATTGCCCTGACACTATGGGGTAAGTTCACCACAATGACCCATACTATGTAATATGTTCATTCAACCCTACTATGTCTGCTCCCTCTACAATAGTTATTGAAATTTTAACAAAAAGTGAATGTTCCCTTTGTGACGATATGAAAAAAATAGTAGCCCGTGTACTCCCGGACTACCCTGCAAAATTAGTTATGACAGATATTGAGTTCGACAAGACGTTGTATGAAAAATTCAAGGAACGAATTCCTATATTAAAGGTCAATGGAATAGAAAGTTTTGTGTATAAAACAAATGAAACTACTTTACGCCACAAACTGGATCGATTAAAAAATGAAAAATGAGCATTAGTTTAGGAGAA
>JABGTQ010000290.1 GCA_018647025.1 Nitrospina sp.
AAATAGCCTTCAGCTAACACATTGAGAATGTCTAATGTATGGTTGGATTACGAATTCCGACACCTAAAGGTTTTTATAAATTTAAAACAATTAATTGTTAGACCACCCAGGGTTTTTAATCCATGTTCCCTTATTATCTTGAATAAATTTTGGGACTGTTTCAGAAATAATTTTAGGTTTATCTTCTTTTTTTTCATCCTCAACAGAAATGATTTTATCGTCTCTCAATACTTTCCCGCTAAAGGTAATTTTCATAGTCCAGTTTCCTTTTCTCAGGTTTCAGCGTAAACTTTTTTATAATGATATTATCAAAATTTTAAAATATTACTCAAGTATAAAGTTCATTAAAAATTTAGCTATCCTTATCACGGGTATGGTTTTCTTTAGTGAGTTTTATAAATTAGCTTTTCTCTCCTGAATTTCTGCTCTTCTTACTTTTGCTAATTTACCAAGTTCTCCCAGTGCCTTTCTAGCGCGAGCTGCTGCTGCTTTTACGTTCTTCGTTTCGAAACCCTCATTTTCAGCCAAGTAGGTCTCATAAGAGGCTACAATTTCATCATGTGTCATAATACTTTTCTCCTAATTTATACAGTTAAATATCTTTTTTTTTATGTAAGTATCACAAATATTAGAATAGTTCAAAATAAAAAATATTTTTTACGCTACCTTTTGCGTTTTCGATGCTCGTTTACGCTCATTTTCGTCCATGTGCCTTTTACGTAAGCGAATACTAGTAGGAGTAATCTCTGCAAGTTCGTCATCATTAAGATAACCGAGAACCTGCTCTAGGCTCATTATTCTAGGAGGTGCAATACTGACAGTATCATCTGATCCAGAAGCTCGCACATTTGTAAGCTTTTTTCCCTTACAAATATTGACAACAAGATCATTATCTTTATTATTTTCGCCAATAATCATTCCTGTGTAAACTTCCTCAGACGGTCCTAAAAACATAATTCCTCTATCTTGCAAATTGAATAATGAATGTTGCGTTGTGCTCCCATTTTCAAGAGATATTAATACTCCATTTTTGCGACGAGCCAATTCTCCACAATACGGAACATAATTATGAAAGCTATGATTTAAAATACCCGTTCCTCGAGTAAGGCTTAACAACTGCGATCTAAAACCAAATAATCCACGTGTTGGAATGACAAATTCCAGCCTAACAGATTCCGTTCCCGTGTGAATCATATTTTTCATTTCACCTTTGCGTTTACCCATTGCCTCCATCACCGTTCCCATATATTGTTCTTCAACATCAATTACTGCAAACTCCTCCGGCTCCATTATTTTATTTTTTATTTCTTTTAAAACAACTTGTGGTCTCGAAATAGAAAATTCATAACCCTCTCGCCTCATAGTTTCTATTAGAATAGTAAGATGTAACTCTCCTCTACCCGAAACTTTAAATGTATCATTAGAACTTTCTTCTTCAACTCGTAAAGCTACATTTTGTTTAATTTCTTTAAATAATCTTTCACGCAATTGTCTTGATGTAACAAACTTCCCCTCTCTACCCGCGAATGGAGAGCTGTTAACAAGAAAATTTATGGACAGTGTTGGTTCATCAATTTCGATCAAAGGTAAAGCTTCCGGATTATTACGGTCAGCAATGGTTTCCCCGATATCTACCTCTTTCATCCCAGAAATTCCAACAATATCTCCTACTACAGCATTCTGCGCTTCTTTTCGTTGTA
This sequence comes from Nitrospina sp., assembly GCA_018647025.1. Taxonomy (GTDB): domain Bacteria; phylum Nitrospinota; class Nitrospinia; order Nitrospinales; family VA-1; genus Nitromaritima. Next base: position 1,701 of record JABGTQ010000290.1, read on the forward strand.
GACCTTCAAAAGTGAATACTTTAGAAACTTTAAAGTCCTCTTTATCTCCTGATCGTCTAATCAAAGTGTATTGTTTGCTCGAATCATAGCTACCTCTTTGAATCTTTCCAACGGCAATTCGTCCTACGTAATCATTGTAATCAATATTTGATACCAACATTTGAAATGCAGCTTTTGGATCACCTTCATGTGGCTCAACTTTATCAATTATTAAATCTAATACAGGTTTCATATCCTGGTCTTCTCCACCTGGTTCCACACGACAAAAACCCATCTTGGCAGAAGTGTATATCGTAGAAAAATCTAACTGTTCATCTGATGCTCCTAAATTAACAAAAAGATCAAAAACTAGATTTAGTGCGTTTTCAGGATTGGCCCCAGGTCGATCAATTTTGTTTACAACAACAATTGGTTTTAGTCCTAAGTCGAGTGATTTTTTTAATACAAACCGTGTCTGTGGCATAGGGCCTTCATAAGCATCAACTATTAACAAGACCCCATTTACCATTTTGAGAATACGCTCTACTTCTCCTCCAAAGTCTGCATGGCCTGGAGTATCAATAATATTAATTTTATAATCTTTATAATTAATGGAAGCATTTTTAGAAAAAATGGTAATACCTCGTTCTTTTTCTAAATCGTTGCTGTCCATGATGCAGGTTTCAGCCAATTCAGCTTCTCTAAACATGCCACTTTGTCTCAATAGACAATCAACAAGTGTCGTTTTTCCATGATCAACATGTGCAATAATTCCAATATTCCTAATGTGTTCTCTCTCCATAATGTTACGTTTATTCTCCCAAAAGTATTTACTTGATCACCTTATAATATTCGACCGGCCACTATATACTTATTTTTAATAAAAATCCAAATTAAAGTACGTTAAAATATTTTAGATATCAATTGATTATTTGGTCTGGGGTACAAGCGTTTGCATCCTAATGTATAACATACCCTAGCTTTCACGAATAAATTGTTGTTAGTGAAACAAGAGTTCATGCCATTAATTGCTAAGCTGAGGATTATAAAAGATAAACCTTGAAACTGCCGTATATTTTTTTTGCATTAATACATTTATTTTTGCAATAATACCTGGTTTCCCACTATTGGGTAAAACACGTTGGCTTTGTTGTTGTTGATCTAAATATGATTTCAGGTTTGAAGTTAGTAAAACAGTAATTTTTTTTAGTTATATCGGCCATAAATAGTCTGGAAATCGATCAAGCTCTTGTTTCTTAAATCACATTGTTCAATGGCTTCATTTTTCTTTGAATAAAACATATTCAATGAATTACATTTTCTGAATCTAACCAAATTAAGAACAATACAATCCATCGATCTAATTTTTTTTAACTCATACCTCCTTATTTTATAAATGAGTATCTATAATCAAAATTTATAATATTAACTAGCTATCTCAATTAATAAATTTACAATATGAATCCCAAAAATAATTTATAAAGTTCTAAAAATTTTTCCCATTATTATGGCGTTTCAATAAAATATTTTAAATTATCTCGATAAAATAGGATTAATTAATAAAAGTCTTTATTAATCAACTTATAAATTAGCAAACTCATTAAATATCATACAACTTGTTATCTAAAGTTTGTATAGGTATCTGATACGTTTAAACTGTAAAACCTTTAACCATAATTATTTTGAATTAAAAAACACGGAGGGATTATTTTGGTAGTTTATAAAGAAATTGAAAGTTGTCGGATTTGCGGTAATCAGGAATTAGATTTAATTCTTGAACTGGGAATACTTCCACTTACCGGATTTTTTCCAAATACCAAAATTGAAGATGTCCCTGCTGGTCCATTGACTTTAGTTAAATGTAGTGAAAGTAACTTAAAAAACTCTTGTGGATTGGTTCAATTAAAAGAATCCTATAATTCTGAATTAATGTATGGTCAAAACTACGGCTATCAATCTGGACTTAATAAGTCGATGGTGCAACATCTCCAAGTTAAAGTTAACAATATTTTAGATTATGTAACCTTAAGCTCTGAAGATATTGTTGTGGATATTGGAAGCAACGATGGCACTTTATTAAAAGCCTATCCAAAGGATAAATCATCTCTAGTCGGATTTGACCCGACTGGGATAAAATTTAAAAAATTTTACCCCAGTCATATAACCCTCTTTACTGATTTTTTTAATTCCAAAACCTTTAAACAAAAATTTGGAAACAAAAAAGCCAAAATTGTTACGTCGATTGCCATGTTTTATGACCTTGAAGACCCTCTTGAGTTTGTCCGTGATGTGTATGATATTTTATCTGATGATGGAGTTTGGGTATTAGAACAAAGTTATATGCCTCTAATGTTAAAAGTTAATGCTTTTGATACAATTTGCCATGAACATCTCGAATATTATCGGTTAAAACAAATTCATTGGATGATGAAAAAAGTTGGATTCAAAATAATAGATATAGAGTTTAATAATATTAATGGTGGTAGTTTTTCTGTCTCTGTAGCAAAGCTAGAATCTTCTTTTACAGAAATGCCTACCCTAGAAAAGTTTTTATTGGATGAGCAAAATAAAGGTCTCAATACTAAAAAACCTTATGATGAATTTAAAAATAAGGTTTTTGAATTTAAGATAAAAATACGAGAGTTTTTAAATAAAATTCATGCTAAAAAAAAGGTGATTTTAGGCTATGGTGCCTCAACTAAAGGAAATGTTATTTTAAATTTTTGTGGCATAACATCAAAAGATATACCCTATATTGCGGAAGTAAATTCTGATAAATTTGGTTGCTACACTCCTGGAACATTAATCCCTATTATCTCAGAAAATGAAGCAAGGAAAATGAACCCCGATTATTTTCTAGTTTTTCCTTGGCATTTTAAAGACTTTATCTTGGAAAAAGAACAAGCCTCCCAAGGAAAAAAAATTCAAATGATTTTTCCTCTTCCAAACATAGAAATATTCTAACTTCAATAGTAGCGCATAATTTGATTTATATATTTATATTAGTATTTAAATCTATTTAATTTATTGTAGCCTCCTTTTTTTTGTCGTAAAAAAAATAACGAAAATACCTTATTCTTTTTTATGCTATTTTTTTCCTATGATAGAATAATACTAATTAACACTATAATTTAATTGTCATGAGCCTACATAAAATTGCATTAATTACTGGTGTTACCGGACAAGATGGGTCTTACCTGGCTGAGTTTCTTTTAGAAAAAGGATATGAGGTTCATGGTATTGTCAGGAGACCTAGCACTTTTAATAGTGAGCGCATAGAACATATCCGAAACAAAAATCTAACTGATAAAAATAAATTTAAGTTTCATTACGGAGATTTATTAGATTTTCAAAGTATTGATGATTTGATCGCTAGTATTCGCCCGAATGAAATATATAACCTTGCTGCCCAAAGTCATTTCGCCGTTAGCTTTAAGACACCAGAATATACCCATCAAATTAATGCTCTTGGACCCTTAAAAATTTTACAATCTATTGTTGCCAATGGTCTTAATGAAACCTGCCGATTTTATCAAGCATCTTCGAGTGAAATGTTTGGTAAAGTTTTTGAAACTCCTCAAACTGAAACAACTCCTTTTTATCCACGGAGCCCTTATGGAATATCTAAAGTTTCTGCATATTGGACCACAATTAATTATCGCGAGGCCTTTAATATTTTCGCCTGCAACGGGATAATGTTTAATCACGAATCACCAAGACGTGGAGAAAAATTTGTAAGTCGAAAAATTACTCTCTCACTAGCGAAGATTCTTTCTGGGCAGCAAGAAAAGATTTTTCTGGGTAACCTCAATGCTTATCGTGACTGGGGATTTGCAAAAGATTATGTAGAAGCAATGTGGCTTATATTACAGCAACCAAAACCAGATGATTTTGTGCTTTCTTCAGGCCAACAGCACAGTATTCGTGATTTTGTTCATGAGGCCTTTGAATTATGCGGGTTTAATATCGCATGGAGAGGGTCTGGAACAGACGAAGTGGGTTTTGATAAAAATACTGATCGCACTCTAGTGGAAGTTAATCCCTCTTTTTTTCGCCCCTCCGAAGTTGATACTCTTATTGGAGACTCTGGCAAAGCCAATAATATTTTAAACTGGCACTCTAAGACACCTTTTAAAGAACTAGTGTATCTCATGGTCGAAGCAGATTTGAAAGAATCTGGATTAGACCCTAAAAAATTCCTCAAACTGTGTATGGTAGATCGTTAACCCATCTAAATATAGACGTTTTATAGCCATTTATTTTAGTAGGTTGCAAATTTTCTTTAATCTATTGCTGTCATCAAAAAACATTAAAATTTCTTTAATCTTTTGTGCAGTTCCATTCCATAGTTACCCTGTTATCGAGCTCCCAGGGGTAAAATTCACATAAATATTCATCTCCCTATTTTATAAAAAATGAGCATTATTGAATGTACATGAAAAGGAAGAAAGTCCAAAAAATGTTTTTCCGGTTGGGATCACAATTTCTAGTTTTTTGATGCAACGAAGGTTTTAATATTAGATAAAAATATTTTGCTTGGGTATTAACTTCTTTTATTAATCATTGGCTAGCTTATATATTTTATTAGGATATCAATCATCTATGAATGTTGAAAAATTGTTTTAAAGTGATCTAATTAATCTAAGTTATTATAATATTGGTCAAATAGTCAGCATATTTTTTGGGTATGTAACTCATCCGATAACAATTATCATAATAATGATTACGCTCAACTCGATAAAGTTTAGATAAATTGAAGGGGTTTGGATCCTCTTGGGATTTAAAATATGCAACTGCTACTTTCGCTGCTAAAACAAGACCATCAAAAAGATAATAATAATAATTTATAAGTCTTTTATTAATCTCTTTAAATTTAATATCAATTTCATTTTGGTAAGCATACTCAAAAAAATCTTCGAAGTCTTTTATCGTTACATTTGGTATTAAACCAGCTGTTGAAATTTGATCAATTGGTTCCATTGAAGAACTATTATTTGATACAAATCTAGAAAAACATTCTAAATCAAGCTCTTCACCGCTATAGATATATGAACTCATTAAATTTTTACCATTTTTAAAGTGAGCAAAAAAGTTTGATGTTAAACTAAAGGCAACCTGTCTTTTTGCAATTAAATCCGAAAAACAGCTGAGACCACTTTCTGTACTAAATAGATACGCTTTTGAAGCTGTATCGCTCTCAGCAAAACCCGCTTCTCTTGAATAGTCTCCTAATGGTGTCCCTGGGAATGGAGAATATATTGCGTTCCAATAATAATCTTCTTTACTAAAATCTGAAGAACACACTAAATCAAGGCACTTAAGAGATTCTTGTAAAGGATCTTCATAGTAATGTTCTTTTCCATCTCTATCAACAAGTGAAACTTTACTATTAGTTGAATTAAATGGAATCGATGGCTTCATAACTGGTAGCCCAACAATTGCCTGAGTTCTCAATGGAATACCATAGCTTTTGACATTCTTTATAGCGTCTTTAACAATATTGTTATTTTCATGCCTATCTAGTAATAACTTACGGACGTTTTGATCTCCTGACTCTATGGCCATCGAAATTCCTGATACCAGTCGTCTGTTAGATATTGACTCAATTCTTTTAATTCCATTTTTACCTGCTAGCATGGCTGGGCGTGCTTGAATATAAAATGGTATTCCAATATCAGTCATCCATTTATCACCTAATTCATTCCACCATTCCATATTGTTTAATGAAATATCTGCTTGATCAAATACAGCGGCTGTTTTTACTCCATAAAATTTATCAAGCCTCAAAATATCTTTACCTTCGGCAAGTACTGTATTGATAGGCCGGTCTTGTATAATGCTTGGAGGTTTTATACCTTTTCCTTGATACGCTTCTTTTAAATTATCTATCATCGAACTGATATAACAATATGAACAGGTATAACTACAACCAAGCGCACTCAAAACTGATTTTATCCTGCTAAACACATATCCTTTGGTCTTATCAGAATATTCATACATATCCTTATAAAAAACTTCACGATCCATACGTGGAATGTTGGCATAAGGCATTGGGTCATGATAAATACCTGGTTCAAAAAGCCCCAGTAAGATATCCCTTAAGAGGTTTATACCCTTTCCTCGCACTACATAATCTCCACCCTTACAGAAAGACTCATTAAAACTATAGTTATTGAAATGTCCACCAATGATAATAGGTGCATATACAACTTGGTTACCATCGTATATTGGTCCTTTTGCCTCCCGGACCATATTTTTTAAAGCCTTATCAGCAGTATCGAAATCCACAATATTTTGCTTAAGAATATGACTGGCTCGTTCGATTTTATAACGTTTAATCCATTCAAAAACAAAATCAGTTAACCCTGTATAAAGATTAAAACCAATCCATTCCGGTTGTTTGTTTTTAATAATTTGATCCAAAGTATTAATATTATTACTACCAAGCAAAGCATAATTAGCTATACCATTCATATGCTGTAAAACTCCACCCAATGACATGAGGGTTATGTTTTCTATTTCACTAGAATCATGTCCAACGAGCAAAACCTTAGGATGAAAATTAGGTTTAACGATCGAGAGATGTTTCTTATACCCATTCCAATCGATAGTTATATCCTTAGGAGCATAAAGAGTATTAATATATTTTCCTGAAATATTTTCCGTTAAGGGAAGTTCAAAGTTTTTTGGATATCCCTCAAGGTTAGTCAGCTCATCTCCTCTCTTTGGCAGAGAATTTTCTTTAGGTATATCAGAAGGTATTGCAATTTTTGTTTTATTCATTACTAGTGATGTCCTATTTTCCTATACTTCTAAATACTATTTAAAATAGCTTTAACTTTTTATTTTCTAATATTTATACATCTAAGTTATATAAAATATTTTTCTTTAACAAACTTTTAAATGTAACAACTTTATGCACCCACCACTATAATATTTTTTTAAAGCAAAAATTTAAACCTTAAAAATGAAGTAAATAAATGGTCCCCGACTAATACTAAAGGATTATCAATATAGGTTACTTTTACTTGGTTTGGTCAGGAAGAATCATGATACACCAACAACTTTAAGAGAACTTATTGAAGTGTTCAATTTATAAAAGTGAAACCTCATAATGCTTTGTCTTTTTAGCATTTAAAAGCTTTAAACTTAAAGGTTTTGCCTCATATTGTCCGTTAGTCTATTGTACCCTGCAATTTTTTATATAATATGATAAAACATAGCTAAGAGACCTGATTCTCTTTTTATTTTTTTTCTTGTCTGTAGTAAATTAATACTCTCATTTTATTGCTGTGGATTCAATGAACTTACAAAAAATTGCATTTATTACTGGTGTCACCGGACAGGATGGGTCTTACCTTGCTGAATTTCTTTTAAAAAAAGGGTATCACGTTCATGGTCTTGTCAGGCGAACTAGTACATTTAATAGAGGACGCATTGAGCATCTCCGAAACAAAAACCCACCTGGTAAAAATACATTTGAATTACATTATGGTGATTTATTAGATTTCCAAAGTATTGATAGTTTAATAACTCACATTCGCCCGAATGAAATATATAACCTTGCTGCCCAAAGTCACGTTGCGGTTAGTTTTGACACGTCAGAATATACCTCTCAGGTTAATGCTCTTGGGCCCCTACGAGTTTTGCAAGCTATTGTTGCCAATGGTCTCAGTGAAACCTGTCGCTTTTATCAAGCTTCCACTAGTGAAATGTTTGGCAAAGTTTTGGAAACTCCCCAAACTGAAACAACTCCTTTTTCTCCAAGAAGTCCTTATGCAATATCCAAAGTTTCTGCATACTGGACCACAATTAATTATCGCGAGGCCTTTAATGTTTTCGCCTGCAACGGAATAATGTTTAATCACGAATCACCAAGACGTGGAGAAAACTTTGTAACTCGAAAAATTACTCTTTCACTAGCGAAGATTCTTGCTGGGCAACAAGAAAAGATTTTTCTAGGGAACCTCGATGCCCGTCGTGACTGGGGATTTGCAAAAGATTATGTAGAAGCGATGTGGCTTTCATTGCAGCAACCCCAACCAGATGATTTTATATTTTCTACAGGCCAACAGTACAGTGTTCGAGATTTTGTTCGAGAGGCCTTTAGCTTATGCGGGTTTGATATCGTATGGAGAGGGTCTGGAACAGATGAAGTAGGTTTTGATAAAAATACCAATCGTGTTCTGGTGGAAGTTAATCCCTCATTTTTTCGGCTCACTGAAGTTGATACTCTTTTAGGTGATTCTAGCAAAGCTCAAAATATTTTAAATTGGCATCCTAAGACAACATTCAAAGAACTAGTGAACCTTATGGTCGAGTCAGACTTGAAAGAAGCTGGATTAGATCCTAGAAAATTCCTTAAACCGTGTTAAAAAATGAATCGAGCAGGGTAATTTGTTCTTAAAATCTATTTAAATTGTTTTAGTAGCCATTTTTTTACAGGTATTACACATAGTTTCTTAATATAATAGCTGAGATGGAAAATTTGATTTTGTTTACCGCAGAAAGTACTTTCTCTTCTCTTTCGGTTAGGTTAAATTATATTTTATAATGCATGCTTTTATCCTTAAAAAATATTATGACTGATAACGAGCGCCGTTTTTCTTTGGACCCAATCGAAGTTGATCCCTCGTTACGTAATCGTATTTTCTCGGCTGATGGAGATGATACCGTTGGAGAATGGAACGGTGAAGATATAAATGATTTAGTGAAAGAACTAGATAGAATAGAAGAAAAAATTGATGCAAATTATAATAGTCTGCCACACTCATCCAATATACCAGAGGACCTGAGAGGATCGATTGAAAAAGATTGTTCGATCTGGACTTGTGATATTAAAGGAAATTGTTTGACAGGCGACCAGGGAACGGAGATTAAATCGGCAGAACAAATCCGAGAAATATACACCTTAAAATATGGAAGCCTGGAAGCATTTAAGGAAAAAATTAGAGTAGACCGGGAAAAGTTTATAGCGGAAGTAAACTCAAGAACTAAACCTAAATAATTTTTTAAGCCAATCTTGTGTGGAATATTTAGCGTAAAAAATCAAGCAGGGATGGCTGAATAATCCTTGCTGTTGTACTTAATGACGCTTGAAGTGCTGCCTCCATTGATGCAAATTCTGCTGCTGCTTCAACCATATCCGCCCCTTCGATATTCAATATTTGTTCATTTTGATTAACAATTCTTTCGTGATGCCCAGCTTCTGTAGAATTTATTCTTCTGGTAATGCCTCCATAAAATACCATGGACTCATTAACAGCCTCCATCCCGGAGTCTATATTGGCCAAAGATGCTAGAATACCTTGACTATCATCCTTATCCAGAGATTGCTTTAGCTTAAGAAGGGTGTTTAATACATTTCTTCCCCCACCAATTCCAAGTTCTTCAGCCGTCGTATCTGACCCAACGTTGTTTACCACGGCGATTGTAGAACTATTTTTTGATACCACTCTAAGAGAATTCCCTGCACTATCGATTGATGCTGTTACCGTTCCAGAAGCCGCCGCATTAATTAAGTCGATGGCCCCACCTATTGTTGTCGCAGAGCTCAAGCTTACTGTACCTGACGTCGCACCGTTAACAATTCTAATATCTCCAAGATTGAGTCCTTCTCCATCATATAAATCAGAAATCAAAGTATCTGTGGATAAAGTCGCATCCAGGTCGGCTCCCACAATATTTCCATCTTTCTTGCCAAGAATTCCTAAGCTTGCGGCGGTTGTACCTCCATCTACTTCACTAACTGTTAAAGAATTTGCTATTAAAGAACTTGTATCTGTAAGTGTAATCCCATTTCCAGCACTATTTATAGATGCGGTTATATTTGACATCGTACTTATAGTGGTAATAACATTATCTATTGTCATCGATGACGTGATATTAAATTTACCAGTATTTCCTGCTCTATCAGTAATTAAAATACTCCCGGATTGAACACCAGAGCCCCCATTTAAACTGGACAGTTTAGTAGAAGCCGTTAACTTAGGATTCATGTCTGTTCCCAATGCTTGTGAACCTGGTAAAGTTAACTTAACGGTGGTATTTTCTTCAATTTTTATCGTCAAGTTATCTGAATTTCCTTTATATACAGCACCAGAAGCACTTACTTCGAAAGGACTTGTGTTAACCGCTGTTCCTGAAAAAATATACATGCTTTTTACTTTTGTATTTGCATCTTGAAGAACTTTAGCGATTATATTGTCCAATTCTTCCCTTGCATATCCTCTTGTTTCTGCTGTCGCCTGACCACCAAGCTCAGCGACCGACATTTCTTTTGCTCGAATCAAGTGCAATGATACTGATGAAAGTGCTGATTCCCCGGTAGTTAAAAAAAGTTTATTGTTGGTAATATTACGATTATATTGTGTTACTTCTTTTATATTTGTCCGTAATGCCAACGTATCACGCATCCCGGATGGATCATCAGATGGCTTATGTATTTTCTTTCCAGATGTAATTTGTTTTTGTGCATTGAACATATTTTCTGTAATACGAAAAATATTATTTAATGCACTTCGTTGTTGCGTTTGACTAGTTACTCGCATTACCATCTCCGTCCTCCGTTCTACAATTCTCGTTTATTAAAAATTATATTCGGCTCAATGTGTCCAGCATTTCATCCACCACTGTGATCATTCGCGCTGATGCGTTATAGGCCTGCTGAAATTTGATCATTTTTATCATTTCCTCGTCAATTGAAACACCTGAAATACTTTCCCTCCTACTATTTAGCTGGAGCATAATTCCTTCTTGTTGACGAAGTATTGATTGCGCGGAAAATGACCCAATTCCTATTGTACTTACTACGGCATTGTAATATTCATCAAAAGTAAATGAACCTGACCCCGAACCACCCCAAGTAACGCTATTAAAAGATAAATTCTCTTGCATTTCAGCCATTAGCAAAGCATTATTGCCATCTCCAAGATCCGTGCTTCCTGCCGCTATCTTTCGTCCATCAGCGATAATTGTACTTGAAACTGACATTCCGCTTGCTGCATTCTCAGATACTGAAAATATAGCTTTATCTCCTGCTTTCGCAAATCCGGATATTGTGACTGCAAAACCATCTTTAATATTAAAAGCACTTCCTGTAGAAAAGGTAAACGTCCCAGAACTCGCATTTGTTGTCAGGTTATTTAAAGTAAATGAAGAGCTAGAAGTAAACGCAATTTCAAACTCATCTACCGGAACCGTGGTTGGGCTGCCGTTGACTATACTCACCTGAGCTGAACCTGTATTGTCTTTGTCGTGATCAACCGTAACATCAAGGGACGAAAAAAAATCTAAGCCAGAACTCCCATCAAGGCCCGTACCTGCCCTGTGAAGACCATTAAATTCTTGAATAAAAGATGCACTCAAGATATTCATTTTATCGAGAATTGATTCTACTTCTGTATCCCGCATGTCGAGATAACCTCGTAATTCACCGCCCTTAATAGTTGACGTTATATTTTTTGTTGCTGACCCCGTTGCTGACCCATTATCTATATAAACGTCTTTAAAGGATTCATTATCGCCATTCAAAGATGTACTTAAATCGAAAACTTGCTCCTTGAGCACCAAAGCTGTCCCATCCTTCAGTGTTAAACTTATCTGACCATCCGATTCCTCTACCAGTTGTATATCAATTTTTTTGGAAAGCTCTTTAACTAATCTGTCCCGGTTATCTCGAAGATCATTTGCTTTATATTGTGATCCGGGCTCATTAGCATGTATGTTCTCATTTAATTGTCCAATTTGCGTTAAAAGGGTATTGATCTCTTTAACCACAGTTCCTACTGTGTCATCAATATTTCTTTGGATCGTAAATAGTTGGTTACCTGTTTTATTGAAAGTACTAGACAGATGTTGTCCTTTTGAAATTAAATCAGCGCGCTCTGATAACCCTCTTGCGTTTGTTGCTAAATCATTTACGGATCCAAAAAATAAACCTAACGCCTCATTTAAGCTGTTCCCAGATCCCTCGTTGAATAGTAGTTCTAGTTGATCAAATATTTGTTTCTTAACATCTGCACTACCAGCCAAATCTCCTTCATCCATTATTTGTTTAAATAAAAACTGGTCGTGAGATCTCTCAATACTGGCAACACGGACGCCTGTTCCGATTTGATGCATACCACCATATTTAAGATGACTTCTTGGTGTGTTTGCTTCGAAGTTTACATCTTGTCGAGAATACCCTTCTGTTTCCACATTTGCTATATTTTGACCGGTAACCTCTATCGCTAACTGTTGGGCCAATAGGCCCAACTTTGCGGAACTCAATGCACTAAAAATATTTGTTGTCATTTTTTAACTGTTGGTTTAAGCATCTATACTTAGCATGCTGCTATATTTGTTTATTTTTGTAATTTTTCCATCCGCATGGTACGGAGAAGAAGCGATCTCACCTTCAATATGAAGGTGTACCAGTGACTTTCTAAAAGATTCCGATGATTTTTTAAATAAGTCACGAATCGAATTATTCAATCCATTTACAATTTGTATTTTTCGCAATAAATTTTTTCGGCTTTTGGCTAACCTTGGGTTAAATGGACTTTTTTGAAAGTTTAATAATTTTTTCAGAGTTAAACTTCCATGGGGAATACTTAGCCCATTTGCCACCTTTTTCATAATTTTGATCCTATCGGATTCCAAAACTTGTAATTGGTGCACTAGTTCATCTTTCCTTAAAATTATTGATTCTAAGGTATCTATTGAATATTCAGCAACACAACCCCATTCTTCCTGTAAAAGTGCGATAAACTTTTCGTAAAGGATAACTTTTTGTTCCAGCGTTTTTAAAAGGTGCTTCAGTAATGAATTCATTTTTTCTAACCTTGTAAATTGATTGCTGAATTTATTTTTTTAGTCGAAACTTCACTCTCTGTTTGATCCTTATTAGTTTTTTCTTCTAACCGAGCCAAATCCCTATAAATGACGTCTGCTAAACCAACTCCCTTTTGCTCAGTCATTATTTTAGACATTTCCTCATCGTACAAAGACTCGTACATATTCGATGCGTGACTATCAAAAAAATCTGATTTTTGTACTGTCGAGCGCATGGATTTTAATAGTTGGTGAACAAAAATAGACTCAAATTCTTTTGCTAAAGATTTTAATTGTTTATTGTTTTTATTCTTGCCAGGTTTAGACAATTCACTCAACTGTGACAAGCGACCCTGCTCAATTTGGGGTAAAATGGCAGTCTCTGAACTACTACTAGATGGAATAAACATAAATACTCGTTAGATAATTGTTTTTATTTTTACCTCAACCAAAATTTTTTCGAGTTAAGGCTATCCATTAATCAATGAAATTGCAAAGGCCATACCAAATTATTTATCCCAACTAAGAAATAATTAAACCCTTTAAATATATATAGTTATTTAATTTTGTTTTGATAATCAATTCACAAAAAAAGCGGTAGTAAGGAAAATACTTCCTTATACCGCTTACATATTTTGCGTCTTTATTTTATTAAATGACAACTAGTTCCGCATGAAGAGCGCCTGCAGCTTTTATTGATTGTAAAATTGCAATTAAATCACGTGGTATCACCCCAATTGCGTTGAGACCATTCACTATATCACCCAGTGATGCTCCTTTAGACATTACAAGTAGCTTATCTTCTCCCTCCTCAATAGGAACCGCTGTTCTTACTGGGTTTACTGAACCTGGTTCCGCAACTGGGGGAGGATCATCGTCTACCGCAGGTTCACCCTTGATTTGAATAAATAGTGCCCCGTGAGCAACTGCCACCGTTGAGATACGAACATTTTCTCCCATCACAACCGTACCGGTTCTTTCATCGACGATAACTCGTGCCACTATATCTGGCTCAACATTTAATGTTTCTATGCGAGCAATCAACTCTGAAGTGTTATTTAAATAATACTTTGGGACTTCGACTTTTATTGTTCGACCATCCATCACAAATGCAGATTGGTCTTTTAGTTCATTATTTATTGCTTGGGAAATTCTTCGTGCAGTCGTAAAGTCCGTTTTCTTTAATGCAAATATTAGTTCTCCTTTTGCATTAAATTTATGAGGCAGTTCTTTTTCCACTAAAGCCCCATTCGCTACTCTCCCTACTGTTTTATGATTTTGCTGTGCACCTGCACCCCCACCTGCAACTGGAAAACCACCTATAGACAATGGACCTTGTGCCACCCCGTATGTGTTGCTATCAGGCCCCTTAAGTGGTGTCATTAATAAAGTTCCACCCTGTAAACTTTTGGAGTCACCTACAGATGAAACTGTTACATCAATTCGGTCTCCTTGGCGGGCAAATGAAGGTAATTCTGCGGTTACCATAACTGTAGCCACGTTTTTAAATTGTAATCTTTCTATCTTTCCTGCTGGTATTG
>JABGTQ010000291.1 GCA_018647025.1 Nitrospina sp.
ATTACCTGTTGATCGGCTTTGATCTTATGAAAAATCCCAAATTACTTCATCAGTCCTATAACGATGAATTGTTTGAGAAGTTCAATTTGCATCTCCTCGACAGAATCAATGACACTTTGGGAGCAAATTTCGACAAAAAATTATTTATTCAGCAAGGACATTACAATCCGCACACCCATGCAGTTGAAAGTTTTTTATACAGTACCTGCAAACAAACTATTCACTTAGAGGCTTTGGGCAGGAGTTTTGACTTTGCCGAATGGGAAACAATGCAAACCGAGCAGTCTTATAAGTATTCGATAGAAGACATAAAATCCCTAGCTTTGGAAAGTGGGTTTAACATTTCAGAAAATTTTTACGATTGCAAAAATTATTTTGTGGATTCGCTTTGGCAGGCAAACTAACAGGGCAAAAAGAGAGTCACTTGATCTAAGATCAAATCAGTTCTGCTTTTAAAACATCCAGAAGCAAACAAGTCCGCCGATCATTTTCACTGGAGTAACAGATCTTGTATTCACCCGCTTTGGAAAATGACATTTCAAAAGACTCTCCCGATTGAAAATCGGCGATGGATAATACTCTTTTCTCGGATGAATACTCAATAACGGTAAGATCGTACAATGCCGAATTGAAGTTATTGCTTATTTTAACAAATGCATTTTTATAAATCCTCAATCCACTTGGCTTCTGCTGCGTTGGATTGAGAATTATCGCGCCCGAGTCCGCTTCAGATATTGCAGTAAAAATAAGTAGAACGGCTATAGCAAAAACGGAAAACTTTCTTTTAGTAGAATGAATCAATGCATCCTCTGAGCATTAAAGGTCACACAACTGAAACAATGATTCTATAAACATAAAATGGGCCTGAATATAAGACTAACGATATTTATAACGTAGTCAAAACACCTACATATAATAGGCGTTATCCCTATCAACTGCGGAAATGAAAAACTTTTTCACCTTAAAAGAGTTGATTTTTCCGCTTCTCCTGACCCTGTCCTTCTTCAGGGTTTCTCCCGTTTATGGGCAAGAAGAAAAAGCTCCAAAAAAGATATGGCTCTCCCCTTCCACACAAATGCAATTCATTTAAATTTCGGCAGGATATTTTTTAATGAGCTCTAATAACGGATTTGATTTTGAGGCCCCTGTCCACAAAGTGTGCGTCGATTCATTTTATCTAGGAACCTATGAGGTCACCCAAAAATAATGGTCCATTTTTAAAGACCATAATCTCTCAAAATTTATAGGATAAAATCATCCTGTTCAAAGGGTATCCTAGAATGACGCTCGAGATTATTTACAACGCTTGAACACTACGGAAAATACAGATCGCTATCGATTACCAACCGAAGCAGAATGAGAATATGCCGCACGTGGAGGAACCTCTACCAATTTTACTGGGGGAATGAAATCAATAATGATTATGTTTGGTATTTTGTAACGTCAGACTACAAAAGCCATCCTGTAGGACATAAAAAGCCGAATCCCTTCGGCCTTTGCGATATTCTGGGAAATGTTTGGGAATGGGTTGAAGATTGGTTTTCAAACGACTATTTTAAAACTAGTCCTACACAAAACCCCAAAGGCCCACCATCAGGAGACTTCAAAGTTAAGCGCGGTGGTTCGCAAGCCAATTTAATCAACCACATTAAATCGCATACCCGTTATCGCGCCCCAGTAGATAAACGACACTATATTAATGGATTTAGAATTGCCTTTTCAGCAACAGAGGAAGGGTTACCTCATTGAGCGATGGTGTCTAATCGCTTCGGACTTTTATTGCCCCTCGCATATTGGAGTGGAGCGCACAGATGTAGAAGGTGGTTTTTCCAACAAACAGAACAAATGAGTCTCCACGCCTCAAAATACGAGACCTCCATCCTCCCTCAGAAATAGACATAAGCTGATGTCGTCTATTGTCTTTATTCACCCACTTTACAACATCCCCTGATTTCACTTCCAAACTCGTTGGACTAAACCGAAGTGCAGAAATTTCTACAATATGCTCTTGAGACTG
>JABGTQ010000292.1 GCA_018647025.1 Nitrospina sp.
AACACGCTTATAAACTTCCCCTACATACTGAGACAAAGCACTTGATCCTTCAGGTTCGTTTTCCATTTCAGGGACCGGAACCTCGGCTCTTTGAATCGAAGTCTTAAATTTTTCAAGAGCCACTTGTCCTTGGGAAACATCAATTTTAATTTCCTCTGAAGATTCTTCCAGCTCTTGAAGTTTTTCAACTACAGAAGAAAAAGAAGTTCCCTTGACATTTTTGAAAGCAGACACGCTATTCGATTTTTCAAACTGCACCTCTTCTATTGGAATATCTGTTGGATGTATTTCCTTATTCTCTATTGCTTCAAGCTCTTTCATTAAATCGGATTTTGGTTGCTCTTCTTTCTTTAAATCAAGTTTTACTAATTGCTCCGATTTAGTTTTAACATCATCAACTGGCGGAACAGGTACTTTCAGTTTTGTCTTTACTGGAAGTTCCGCTCTTTTTTTTCTCTCTTGTTCATTAAATGTTTCCTCCGGCATTGCCATAGGAGGAATTATTTTTTTCTCTTCGGCTTTAGGAGCAATACGGGCTAACAAGTCTAACTGTTGTAAAGGTGACTGTTTTGTGGAAATGTTTTCCAAAGATTTCAAATCCTCGATTATTTTTTTTCTAGCTTTTGATTCTTTTAATAGCGGTTTTGGAGGAGGTAATTGTTTAGCCTTAATTTTAACTGTAGCTTTTTTTAGTTTTTTGACAATTGATTTTGCCTTGGGCTCAACTTTCTTTTTAGTCGCCGCCGGGAGAATTACTTCTTTATTTTTAGGTAATGATTCGGGTTTCGCTTTCGGGGATAATTCAATAAGGTCTAATCGAAAGGTAGGAACAACAATTTGTTCCTGGGTTCCATAATTAGGGAAAAACATAATCCATGTTAAAAAAAGCAGATGCGCAAAAGTCGAGTATACCAGCATCTGATTAAAATCGATTGATGGTAGAAATTCAACACGCATCGGCTCAAGGTTCCGTTATCATCCCGATATTTTCAACCCCTGCTCGCCGCACTGTTGCAATGACTTGCATAACAAACCCATAATCTAATTTTTTGTCTGCCTTCAAGTAAACTCCCCCGTTTTGATTCTTACTGAGGTATTCTTTCACCTTGCGAGAGAGGATTACTAGATTTACCATCTCGTCGTCATTCCAAAAAACTTTTTTATTGCCCTTCAGCGTTACACTCGGGATTTCTTTGACTTGAACTGGTTCAGTGGATTCTTGGGGAAGTTGGACCTCTAAACTATGTTGCATCAGAGGGGCGGTGATCATAAATATCACCAACAAAACCAACATAACATCCACAAAGGGTGTCACGTTAATCTCTGCCATCATAGGTCGTCTTTTTCTCAACATAATGAGATGCACAGAAGCAGAAATTTTTTTAAAACCGCTGTCAGAATAGATCTAGGTCATCCATTTGAGCTGGTAAAATTTCTTTCGAAAAGTTCTTTTCTAGTAAATAAAGAAAGTCGTGGGAAAAATCATCCATGTCGCTGGTAAATATTCGAATCTTATCACTAAGGTAGTTATAAAAAACTACCGCCGGTATCGCCGCAACTAATCCTGCAGCTGTAGCGATCAAGGCTTCCGCAATTCCAGGAGCAACTCCACCAATACTAGCTGATCCTTGAAATCCAATCGCGCTGAATGAGGTCATGATACCCCATACCGTACCGAACAAACCTATAAACGGTGCCGTACTTCCCGTAGTCGCCAAAAAATCCAGACGGCGCGAGAGCCGACTGATTTCCGCATTTATCGCTTTATTAACCGCTAGAATTACCCCTTTAATGTCTCTTGCCGAAAGGAATTTTTCACTCTCCGAAACAGAAAGCTTGGTATTTTCCGATTTCGCTAGTTCCTGAAACACATAAAGCTCTCGGTATCCAATCAGAAAAATACGGGCAACTGTACTGTATTTCAGTTCGCGAGCATAGTCATGGATATTAAGAAAATTAGTAGACTTGGAGAAATAAGAGCAAAACCTTCTATTCTCGTTCCTTGCGTTTTTGAAAAAAAAATATTTCTGCAAAATGATTGCCCACGAAATAACAGAGAACAAGAGCAGCAGCAATAGAACACCCTTGGCCATAACGCTAGAGTTCAGCATCAAATCGGCTATGCTCAAAGTATTTTCAACCATTGTTTCCTGCACGGCAAACCCAAGCAGGGTCGACAAAAATCGAACTCAACCCTATAAATTGTTTGTTTTCAAATAATTACACGACTCTCAATATAATAAAACTATGCTTTGTTGTCAAATCTGCTTAGAAGTCTCAATAAGCACTCAATTGTGATCAGGATCACAACGCTAGGTCAAAGAGGATTAAGACATACCGCTTAGTATATTTTTTAAGATGTGTACTGGAGTGAAAATTCCAAAAAAAAATCAACTTATTATTTCAAGGGCTATTTTTTTACTCGCTCAAGATAGCTACCTGAGGTGGTAGATATTTTAATTTTTTCTCCAGTTTCTATAAAGTTCGGGACCGTGACAACAAAACCAGTTTCAAGAGTGGCTGGTTTGCCACTTCCGGACGCTGTTGCTCCCTTGAGCGGAGGATCTGTTTCTGTTACCTCCAATTCGACTGCTTCAGGAAGAGAAACACCTAAAGGTTTTTCTTTATAAAATTCTACTTTAACTAAAGTATTAGGGAGAAGAAACTTGATGCTTGCTTTTAACAGATCCTCATCCAGAAATATTTGCTCATAGTTTTCGCAATTCATAAAACAATGGCCTGAAGAATCATTGTATAGGTACTCCATCTTTACTTGTTCCAGCGACAAACGCTCAACCTGCTCATCAGCTCGAAACTTCACCTCAGTCTGCAGACCATCCACAAGGTTTCTCAGTTTGACCTGACAAAAGGCTCGCCCCTTTCCTGGTGACCTGTGTTCAGAGGTCATGACACGATAAATTTTATCGTTGTGTTTAATTACATAACCAGGGCGGACCCCGTTTCCATTGACATAAGCTACCATGCTATGCTCCGAATACTTTAACAACTAGAAAAAATCAGAAATCTAAATAATAATATTTCTAAAATAATTATAACTAGCACTAAAGTAGAAGCAAGTTAAATAAGATTCTATACCAATAATTTCAACCAAAGCCGTATCCAATGAAGTGTCCACTTTGCGATTACGATTCAACTATTTTCCTTCTGGAAGCGGATGCCAGAGAATACAGGTCTTGTGAAAAATGTTATCTCGTTTTTGTCCCATCCAAATTTTTTATTTCAAGAAAACGAGAGATTGAGCGTTACCTGGAACACAACAACACTCTGACAAACGAAGGGTACGTGATGATGTTTCAAAAGAAAATTAACACGATTAAAAAAATATGCTCCGGAGTAAATACTGTTCTAGATTACGGGTGCGGATATGAACCTGTTCTCAAATTTCTACTTGAGCGTGAAGGATACAAAACACATGGTTACGACTTAAATTTTCCCCCAAATGAAGAGCTAGATGAAAAATACGACCTAATCATCTCAACAGAAACTTTCGAGCATATAAAAAACCCGAGGCAAGACCTAGCGTCCCTGACACCAAATATTTTGAGCAAAGGATACTTAGCTATAATGACCCGTTTTTATCCTTTAAGAGATGGCGCCTTATGCCTTGAGTCTTTCACTGATTGGTATTATAAACGTGACCCCACTCATATTGCGTTCTACAGTCAAAAAACGTTTTTATGGATAGCAAACGAATTCAAAATGGAAATCTGTTATAACAATGATTTTGATTTTATTATTTTCCAAAAAAAATCATAAGGAGAACTATGGCAGGAGAATACGTATTCACCATCAGCGGTCTTTCAAAAACTTACGGCGCCAAAACGGTTCTAGAGAATATCAATCTGTCTTTTTATCACGGAGCCAAAATTGGGATCGTTGGGGAAAATGGATCTGGGAAATCAACTCTATTAAAAATTATGGCTGGCGTGGACAACGAATTTAATGGGCAAGCAGAACCGCTTAAAGGTATTCGTATTGGCTTTATCTCCCAAGAACCGCATCTAGATATGAGTAAATCCGTAAGGGAAAATGTTGAAGAAGCTTTCGCTGACACTAAAAAACTACTCAATGAGTTCAACGAAGTGAGTGCCAAAATGGGCGAACCTTTATCAGATGCTGAGATGGAAAAAGCTCTTGAAAAAATGGGGCGTTTACAAGATCAAATTGATTCGGTAGATGGGTGGGAACTAGACCGCCAGATTAACGTGGCTATGGACGCACTGGTACTTCCTCCGGACGAACAACAATCTTCAACGTTATCTGGTGGGGAAGCTCGACGTGTCGCATTGTGCCGTACCCTTCTTCAAAAACCAGATATTCTACTCCTTGATGAACCCACAAACCACCTCGATGCTGAAACAGTACAATGGATGGAAGAAACTCTTGCTAATTATCCAGGTAACGTGATCGTTTCAACTCATGATCGCTATTTTTTAGACAATATTACAAAATGGATCCTTGAATTAGATAATGGCCGGGGCATCCCTTTTGAGGGTAACTATACCTCATGGCTTGAACAAAAAGCCGAGTTGCTTAAGCGCAGAGATAAAACGGCCTCCGGTTTACAGAAAAAAGTAGACCAAGAACTGGAATGGCTCCGTGCAAGCCCCAGTGCGAGGAGAAAAAAAAATAAAAGTAGAATAAGTGACTATGAAAAACTCGTATCCCAAAAAGTGA
>JABGTQ010000293.1 GCA_018647025.1 Nitrospina sp.
AAATTTTTTACCTTGTTCAAGAGTTAATCTTTTTTGCAATTCAATCGTTCTTTGCAAACGATCTGACTTCATTGACTGCGGAACTGTGTCCGGAAAATCCTGGGCTGGTGTATTAGGACGCGAACTATAACTGAACATATAACTATTATTGAATTTTATTTTTTCCATCAAAGCAAGAGTATCTTCGAATTCTGCTTCCGATTCACCCGGGTAACCTACAATGATATCGGTTGATAAGGCTATATCTGGCACAACCATTTTAAGTTCATCTATTACGGAAATATATTCTTCTATCGTATGCATTCTTCGCATTTCTTTGAGAATACGATTATTTCCACTTTGTACAGGAAGGTGTAAATGATTAACCAAAATATCAATATCTCGATAAGCCGAAATACATTCACTAGTAAAATCTTTTGGATGACTCGTCATGAACCTTAAGCGCTTTAAACCCGATATAGACGCGATTCGATATAATAATTCATGAAAAGGAACCGGTCGTTTTAGTCCCCGTTTTCCATAAGCATTTACGTTTTGTCCTAATAAAACAATCTCTCGTACACCTCTTGAGACTAAAAGTCGAACCTCTTGTTCAATCTCTTCAGCTTCTCGGCTTTTTTCTCGACCACGCGTAAAAGGAACTACGCAGAAGGTACAAAACTTGTCACAACCTTTAATTATATTAACAAATGTACTCGGGCCAGGGTTCAACGGAGTTTTTCCGTAAAGCTCAGGAATTTTGTAATTTGTGTCTGTATCAAATTCAGTCCGCACTACCGATACTTTCTTTTTTTTAACCTCGTCTATAATCTGGACAATATGCTCCACTCCATCAGGCCCTATCACAAGGTCAACAAACGGCATTTTGTCCAAAAACCTTTCCCCCTCTTGCTGAGCCAAGCAGCCAGTAAATCCAAGAATCATATCGGGGTTACTCTCTTTAAGTGGTTTTAAGTTTTTAGCAAGAGAGTATATTTTTTGTTCTGCCTTATCTCGGATCGAACATGTGTTTATAAGGACCAAGTCTGCCTCTTTCACTTCTCCAGTACGAACATAACCCGAATGAAATAGCAATAATTCCATACGATCTGTATCGGCCACATTCATTTGGCACCCAAATGTATCTAAATAAACTTGTTTCATATGAAAAGACTTTAGTCTAAAAATATTTTTGTTTCAACTGAGAATTTCTTCTCAATTCATAGATTATCTTAAAACTTGTTTCTTTTTCAGTGAATCACTGAAGTCTATTTTCTACCCAGAATAATTATTAAATAATCACTTATAAAACAACTTTGGATATTTTTTTATTTAATTTAAAAAAACTAATCATTCTCCCACTATAAACACTTTCAATACATAAACGATTCAAACAAGGTTTACAAAGTGCTAGTATGGACAGATTTATTACTCTAAAACAATAATTTCGTGAATATGAAGAATTTAAAGATTGATTTAAATGAAAGAAGTTATGACATTCTAATCAGCCGAAATATTTTATCCAAGGTTGGAGAGTTTATTTTAAACATACTTGAACCAAGTCGAATCATTATCATCACTCACCCTTCTTTAAGAAAACTTTTTGGAGATGAAATTGAATCGGGATTAGTCAATGTCGGCTATTCGCCTAATGTCATAGAAATTCCCGAAGGCGAAACATCAAAATCACTTCGACAAGTAGAATTAGTTTATGATCGTATGCTCGAGATGAAATGCGACCGTAAATCTTTATTAATTGCCCTTGGTGGCGGAGTAGTAGGAGATCTAACTGGCTTCACAGCAGCTACTTTTCAGCGTGGAATTTCCTTCATTCAAATTCCAACCACGCTACTATCTCAAGTTGACAGTAGCGTGGGTGGCAAAACCGCTGTAAATCACCCACGTGGGAAAAATATGATCGGTGCTTTCTATCAACCTAAGTTGGTCGTAATTGACCTTAACACCCTAAGCACTTTGCCTAAAAATCAACTACGTGGCGGCCTTTCTGAAGTTGTAAAATATGGAGTTATAGCTGATGAGAAACTCTTTGTTTTCTTAGAAAACAACATACAAAACATTCTTTCTCTTGATATTAAATGCCTAGAATATATAGTTAAAACCTCTTGCGCTATCAAAGCCAGAATAGTAGAAAAAGATGAGCGTGAGAGTAAATATCGTATGATTCTTAACTTCGGACATACCTTCGGACATGCAATTGAAACTCTTACTAATTACACTGAATATCTTCATGGAGAAGCAATATCCATAGGAATGGTTCAGGCAGCTTTACTCTCTGTAGAAAGTGGACTGTGTAATAAAGATCTCCCTAAGCGCATAACTAATCTATTAAAAGCATTTGGCCTACCTATCCAAGCCCATGATTTAAAATCTAAAGATATCATTGAGTCTATGCGACATGATAAAAAAAATAGTCACAATAAACTACGTTTTGTATTGCCAAAATCTATAGGGTCAATTGAAATCATCGATGATGTTCGGGAAACTCTAATTCAATCCGTGTTAGATAATAGTAAATTAATTTAAAGAATACGGATTTCAACATACTTCTTTAGAATAGCGACTTCGTAAATTTTTCAGAAAGGTAAACCTATTTTTAAATTCTCTGTTTTATCCAGTGGTAGTCGAGGAAACTGCATTTACATCGAATCTGATAGCGCAAAAATAATTATTGATTCCGGATTAAGTGTCAAAGAACTTGGACGACGCTTGAATTCAATTGATCGAACACCTGAGGAGTTAGACGCTATTTTTTTAACACACGAACATTCTGATCACATAGGCGGCGTCGGGCCTTTAGTACGGAAATACTCCATACCATTATATGCCACCCATGGGACTATTCAAGCTGGCCAAAAATTGGGAAATGTCCCAGTGTTTAATCCGATCCAGTCAGGAGAAATTATTCAACTAGCCGATCTTGAGATTGAACCTTATGCAACTTCTCATGACGCCCAAGAATCCGTTGCCTACGCGATACGATGCCAAAACAGAAAATTAGGTCATGCAACAGACATGGGAATAGTAACTCAAACAGTTCATGAAGCATTAAAGAATTCACATGTACTGCTATTAGAATCCAATCATGATGTTGAGATGTTGGATTTTGGACCTTACCCTTGGGCTTTAAAAAAAAGGATCAAAAGTGACCTTGGTCATTTATCCAACGAGTCGTGCGGAGATCTATTAAATGCAATTAAACATGAACACCTTCAACGAGTTGTATTAATGCATTTAAGCCAAACAAACAATCATCCTAAAATCGCCCATATTACTGCACTTCAAGCGTTAGGAATCTACACTCCAATTTTAAGTTTAGCTAGTCAGGACCAACCGATGGAACTAACAGAAGTTTAATGCTAAGAGCCCGATTACTCTGCCACCAAGAGTGTTTCCCATCTTAGCCCGGCTGACTCCGATACCTTTTAATAACTTTGCTTGCGATACGACAACTTTAAATATTGAATTTTAGAGTCAACGATTCCAATTAGCAGGTTTAAAATCGAGTTAATCAAGGATGTTTGTCAAATCAGCAGGTTACGTACAATAATTTTTTTATAATAACCGATGCGGAGCATGTCTTACTAAAAAAAAATTATAAAGTAGACACCCCTTCCTCCCAAAGATAATTCTTATTTTATACTAATTAATTAATATGATTTTTCTATGATTACACTTAAAGATAAAGTAGTTGGAAGTTACTATGGGATGGCTGTGGGTAACGCTATGGGCATGTCTGTAAAAA
>JABGTQ010000294.1 GCA_018647025.1 Nitrospina sp.
AACTGAAATAGCCCAATGCATTAATAATATTGTAAAACCAGACGGAGTAGCGGTTGTTATTGATGCAGTTCATCTTTGTATGTCTATGCGTGGAGTTGAAAAACAAAACTCCTATACGACAACTAGCTCCATGCTTGGGTGTTTTAAAGATGATGCGCGGACACGAAGTGAATTTCTCAGTCTTTTAGCACCATCTCGAACATCCAAATAAAGCCAACCTAACTAATTGTATTTTAAATATTTACCGAGATTTCTTCTGGGTTTGACAAGTCAAAACCAGCAGCGATATAATAGCCTAATTAAACTCTGACAAGGATCTAAACCCCTCTTGAATCAGACTATAAATAAAGAGCTTCTTCTAAACAACCTTGGCCACATTTCTGAAATTTTTGGTTATCAGGACGTTAACCTAAAACAAATTGAAAAAAAATTTGGCGTTCGTATAACAACACGTGAAAACCAAGTCAAGATTAAAGGTGATTTCGATTCGATTAATTCAGTTGACATTCTTTTAACTCAATTGGAAGACCTTTTAGTTTCAGGTTATAAAATTAAGAATGACGACCTAAAATTTGCAATCCGTCTAATAGCAGAAGATAAGACAATAAGTTTAAAAGCTATTTTTTCGGAAAGAATAACTGTATCTCCTAAGAAGGGATTCATTACTCCAAAAAGCCCAACCCAAAGAGAGTTTATTCAATCAGTAAAGCAAGCAGATATCGTCTTAGCAATAGGACCAGCGGGGACAGGAAAAACATACTTAGCAGTTGCAATGGCAGTAGAGGCGCTACTCAAACGTCACTTCAAAAAAATTATTTTAGTTCGACCAGCAGTTGAGGCAGGAGAGAAACTCGGATTTTTACCAGGAGATATAACAGAAAAGATTAACCCTTACTTCATGCCGCTTTACGATGCTCTTGACGATACCTTGGAACCTCACAAAGTAAGAGAACTTATGGAAGATGGAATCATTGAAATCGCTCCACTAGCTTATATGCGAGGGCGTACAATCAATGACTCCTTTATGATTCTTGATGAGGCACAAAATTCTACCAAACAGCAAATGAAAATGTTTCTCACCAGACTGGGCACAAACTCTAAAATGGTGATCACAGGTGATATCACACAAATTGACTTAGACAACTCAAAAAACTCTGGATTAGTTCAAGTTCAATCAATTCTCAAAGACATTGATGGCATCAAATTTGTCAATTTCAATGAAAAAGATGTCGTAAGGCACGACTTAGTTAAACATATAATAAAGGCCTATAGTCAAAATTGACTCTAAACGGGATAAAAGAATAATGCCGGTTTTCATAAATGATGACCATAAAGACCATTTCATTAATATCGAGTTACTCAAAACTCGAGGGGAAAGCATTTTACTTATTTTGGAACACGAAAATCATGAACTAAGTGTTCTCTTATCGGATGATAAAAACATACGGGCACTCAACAAACAATATCGAGGCATTGATCAAACAACGGATGTACTTTCTTTTTCACAAAGCAAAAAAGAAGAAACTGAACCTAGCTCTCATCTAATGGGAGACGTGGTGATATCTACGGTGACGGCTAAAAGACAAGCCTCTGAACACGGATTAACATTAGAGGAAGAAATCGTACTTTTACTCATTCACGGGACTCTACATCTTCTCGGGTTTGACCACGAACGATCTGGCGAAGAGGCCTATCAAATGAAAAAAAAGACTCAAGAATTATTTAGTAGAATATTTCCAAATAAGAAACCCCATGAGTCATGTAGTTTGTATTCAGACTAAAATTGGACTTATAGCGTATGAAGAAAATCTGGGCGCCTTGGCGCATGGAATACATTACCAAAGATAAATCAGGTGAATGTATTTTCTGTTCCCTTCCACAATCTAAAGATGACAAAAAAACATTTATTCTTTTCAGGGGGAAATACTGCTTTGTAATAATGAATATCTTTCCATACAACGCTAGCCACCTCATGGTATCTCCATATCGTCACTTAGCCTGCATTACAAAACTTGATAGCGAAGAATCTTTGGAAATGTCTGAACTTACGAAAAATTGTATTGAGATTCTTCGTGACGTAAACAGTCCTGATGGCTTTAATGTCGGATTCAATATAGGTAAAAGCGCTGGAGCCGGTTACGACGAACATATTCATAACCATATCGTTCCAAGGTGGATTGGAGACACTAATTTTATGGCAACGCTCGCAGAAACCAGAGTTATTTCAGAACACTTAGAAAAAACCTATGAGAAGCTAGCCCCTAGATTTAAAAAACTTCTTCTTTGAGTCATATCACATGAACAACTACGTTCAAAATATTTTCAAGTCTGAAGAGGAAACTCCAATGATGCGGCAATATATGACCATCAAAAAGGAGCATCCTGAGTCTATTCTTTTTTTTCGCATGGGTGATTTTTATGAAATGTTTAATGAAGATGCCAAGATTGCTTCGGAAATTTTAGAAATTGCTCTAACATCTAGAAATAAAAATAAAGCTAATCCAACTCCCATGTGTGGTATTCCTCATCACTCCTCAAAATCTTATATCGCCAAGCTCCTCAAGTCGGGCAAGAAAGTTGCCATTTGCGAACAAACAGAAGACCCTAAGTTAACGAAGGGTCTAGTCAAGCGTGAAGTAGTCCGAGTGGTAACACCTGGAACGATTTTAGATGACAGCCTACTCGATCCAAAACAAAATCATTTTCTAGTTTCACTTTATTCAAATGCTAAGGGCTGGGGGTTCGCTGCCTTGGATATAACAACCGGTCTCTTCAAGGTGACAGAATTTTACGGCGATGACAGAGAATCATTGCTACAAGATGAGATAGAAAAATTTGACCCTAAAGAAATTATACTATCTGAAAGTTTAGAGACTGACTGTAACAAGCCGACATGTCTAAATGACCGAGAGGACAGAATACAATCCTGCGAAAACTGGACTTTTTCATTTAAAGACTCCTACAGAATATTAATCGAACATTTTAAAACCAGTTCACTTGAGGGGTTTGGTTGCGAAGATATGAAGCTTGCAATTTCTTCTGCTGGAGCTCTTATTCAATATCTACATAAAACACAAAAAACTGCCCTTAAACACATCAGTAAGATCAATGTCTTTAATGTTAAAAACTATATGCTCATGGATCAAGCAACCGTTAGAAACTTGGAGTTGGTAAAGTCAAGTGAAGGAAAACGAAGAAACTCTCTATTAGATATATTAGATCTATCACAAACAGCTATGGGTGCAAGATGTATTAGAGAGTGGATCCTAAAACCGAATATTGACATTCACTTAATAAGAGAAAGACTTGAGCAAGTAGATTTTTTTAAAAGCGATCTATTGCTAAGGCAGGCAATTCGTGACCAACTCAAATCAGTGCATGATATGGAAAGGCTACTTGGGCGTATTTCTCTTTCTTTTTGTAACGCGCGCGATATTATCGCACTAAAAATTTCAGTTTCAGTTTTACCTAACCTATTAAAACTTTTAAATCAAAGTAATAATTTTTCTTTAAATATATTTAAGCTTGAATGGGACAGCCTTGAGAGCTTACACAAACTTATTGAAAAAAAAATAGTCGATGACCCACCCTTAAGCCTTAAAGATGGAAGCTTTATTAAAACTGGATGCAACCCTGAGCTAGATCAACTTAAAACAATTGCACGCGATGGGAAAAACTGGATTGCCCAGCTTGAGACAAAAGAAAAAGAGCGCACAGGTATCTCAATATTAAAAATAGGATTCAATAGAATCTATGGTTACTATATTGAAATAACTAAAAAAAACCTGGACCGAGTTCCAGTAGACTACATTCGGAAACAGTCACTTGTTAACGCAGAGCGTTTTATTTCTCCAGAGCTAAAAGAATTTGAGGAAAGAATAACTGGGGCTCAAGAAAAAGCAATAGAACTAGAACATGAAATTTTTCAACAAACTCGTGAGGAAGTCGCATCGCATGGATTAAAAATCCAAAAAATGGCACTCGTTATCGCTAACTTGGATTCAATAATATCCCTTGCCGAAGTAGCTCATAACTATAATTACTCAAAGCCTGAAATTTCTGAAGGAACCGACCTTACAATCAAAAATGGTCGGCACCCACTTATAGAACGCATCATTCCTGAAAATCAATTCATTACAAATGACACACACCTTAATAATGCGGATGATCAAATAATTATTATCACTGGTCCTAATATGGCAGGTAAGTCTACATATCTGCGGCAGGTATCCTTAATAACACTAATGGCACAAATTGGAAGTTTCATACCCGCTGATTCAGCTCAAATAAGTATTGTAGATAGAATATTCTCCCGAGTCGGCGCGCAAGATCATCTTCACAAAGGTATGTCTACATTCATGGTTGAAATGACCGAAACCGCCAATATTTTAAACAATGCCACAGAGAAAAGTCTTATTATATTAGATGAAATTGGTAGAGGAACTAGCACTTTTGATGGCATCAGTATCGCATGGTCAATCGTTGAATACTTACATGGTAATAAGGGAGGAGGACCAAAAACTCTATTCGCGACGCATTACCACGAGCTCACCGACTTAGCCTCGGTTTTAAAAGGAGTACAAAACTGTAAGGTACAAGTAAAGGAATGGAATGATGAAATAATTTTTCTTCGAAAAATCATCTCAGGAGGTGCTGACAAAAGCTACGGAATAGAAGTCGCAAGATTAGCTGGTCTACCAGAAAAGGTACTCCTCCGTGCTCGTGAAGTTTTGTTAAACCTGGAAAAACGCAAATTCGACGACGTGGGGGCCAAAAAAATAGCACGCTCGAAAGAAGAAGTATTAAAATCTCAACTTGAACAAGGCGAACTATTTTCAAAAACAGTTCACCCTGCAATTGAAGAACTGGAAACAATCGAGCCTGATAATTTATCACCCAGACAAGCCATGGAAACTTTATATCACCTTAAAAACCTTATTTAAAAAACACCTAAATGAACATACTTGTAACTGGTGGCGCAGGGTTTATCGGATCGCATATTGTCGATGCTTATATTAATAATAACCATAATGTTGTCATTATTGATGATATGTCAAAAGGGCAAAAAGAATTTATTAATCCAAAAGCTACTTTTTATAAAAAATCAATTGCTGATACGGACTTGGCAGATATCCTTAAAAATGAAAGAATTGAGGTGATTAATCACCATGCAGCTCAAATATCTGTCAGCGATTCAGTTAAAAACCCCGTAAAAGATGCAAAATCAAATATTATTGGTACTTTACAGTTATTGCAAAACGCCGTAGAATGCGGCGTCGATAAGTTTATATATGCGTCTACTGGTGGAGCAATATACGGGGAACAGGATTACTTCCCAGCTAAAGAAGACCACCCTCAAAAACCGACTAGTCCATATGGACTTTCGAAGTTGAGCGTAGAAGGCTATCTTAGATTTTATAAAGAGCAATATGGACTTAAATCAATAATTTTTCGCTACGGTAATGTTTTTGGCCCTCGCCAAAACCCTAACGGTGAAGCAGGGGTTGTAGCAATTTTTTTCAACCGATTGATAAAAGGGAAAGCTCCAATAATTAACGGTGATGGACAACAGACAAGAGATTATATTTTTATAAGAGATATTGTGCACGCTAATTTATTAGCATTAAACCTTAATGACTCAGATACTTTCAATGTTGGGACTGGGCAAGAAACAACTGTTAAAAAATTAACTGAATTAATTCTAGAGGTTTCAGAATCTAATATCACTACTCAAACCTCGAAAAAAAATAATTTTGAGCAGCGTCGAAGTAGTCTTGATAATAAAAAATTAAAGGAGGCACTTGAATGGTCTCCACAGTTTTCATTAAAAGAAGGGCTCTCTGAAACTTTTATTTTTTTTAAAAATAATGAAAATTAGATTCAAAAACCTTTCCGCGTTAATAGTTCTGATGATCCTTCTTCTCATAGGGGCGTTGACCGTAGAAGCTGCACCTTCTCTCGTAAATATTGGCGTGGGGACAAATAGGCAAACAGTAGTGATAAATGCACGGCTGGTCGAAGGGTTTACTGCCGATATTGAAGAGGCTGTTGAGAATGGAATTCCCTTAATTTTTACATTCGAGGTTGAACTCCGACAGGCAAATTCTTTATGGAATGACACCCTGATAAGTAGCAACACAATAAAGCACGTAATTAAATATGACTCGTTAAAGCAGGTGTATCGTTTCACAGAAACTGGAAAAGGTGTTAAACGAAAAATAGCCACACGTAATAAACAAAAATCTCAAAAAATGATGCTCACATTAAGTAACATCCCTATAGCTTCTGCCAGACGAATAGCTTCTAATGAAAAATATTATGTTCGTATTAAAGCAAACCTAGAAACGGATAGTTTTTGGTTCCCACTCAGCGAACTTTTCTTCTTTCTTCCATTCAATAATTTTAACTCCGCATGGGCAGAGTCATCACCACTTTCCATTGATCCTGATTTAGATTTTGTGAAGACTGGAAGAAACAATAAAAAGAAAAACAAAAATAAAATAAACTTTGAGGGAACAAACCATGTCGTCCGATCCTTCAATAAGTAGACATTTTTTAACGACCGTAACTCCTTACGAAATAAATTTTTACAGATCTTAAAATATAAATCTACCAATTTTTTCGTGTCAAAAATCTAGATTTTTTTACCTGCTAAGACCTTCAGATAGTTTGATCAACCAATCACCTTAAACAATTTTGTGTAAAGGTATTATTCTCCTATAGGTATAGGATCATTATGTCGATAAGGGTGTATGTCTAATAAAACAACTGTAAATAAAGAAAAATTATTTCTAACACCAATTGACAAGGCATTTTTCAAACAAAAACACAAATCAGCCCGTGAACATTATGGAAATTATATGGATAAAATCCTTGAGGTCACTGGAGGTAAAGTTATTTATGATTATGATGAGTTTAGCAAAAAGTAATAACCTAATTAAACTCATCCCGGACACTCGTTCTTTTAATTCTTCCGCTTGGTTCAAACGTTTTCCATTTCTAATAGCTCACGAAAAACCGAAAGTTAAAGTAAGAGGAAGATGCCACCCAATATAATGAATGAACTCATATGTCCTCCATTTTTATTTTTTCGATAAATATAGGACTAATCCAACTAGCATTGCTCGTACAGGAATAACTCACTTCATAACGGGAAAATACTTTTGATAAATCTCCCATATATGTTAAATTATAATTAATGAACTCCTCCTT
>JABGTQ010000044.1 GCA_018647025.1 Nitrospina sp.
ACTTTTCAACAAGGCTATTTGCGAATAGCTACCCCTTAGTAGAATACCTAATTTTAGAAAACCATCAACCACGAGATTCAAGTGTCATTTAAATCTATAATTTGCTTTCTTTTTTTTACGTTAGTCTCAGTTTACTTTTCCTTTCTGAATCCACATGGGGCAAGTATATATATTTCCCAAGACCGGGCACTACAACTTCCAATGATTGTGTTAATTCTAGGTTCTGTTTTGATAGGTTTTTTGATAGCTGGTTTTTTACACGGGACGCTATCATTAAAGTTTTTTTTTAGGAACTTGGTAACAACTGAAAGAATCAAGCGGCAAAATAAAACTAATCGTCGAAGTCAGGTATTGCTTGAGGAAGTTGAAAATTATTTAGCATGTGGTTATGTCTCAAAAGCTGTTTCTGCTTATGAAAAAATTTTAAATACTTTGCCAAACGATGTGATCGTTCTTACAAGGTTTGGGAGTCTTTTAAGGGAGGAAGGGAAGATTGAGGGCGCTCTAAAACTGCATTTAAAAGCGGTAGAAATAGCCCCTGAAAATTTAAACGCTCTATACGGTTTAGCAGATGACTATTGTGCTAAAGCAATTCCTGAAAAGGAAATGGAAGTTCTTAATAAAATCCTAAGGCTGGATAGAAAATCTCCTCTTATTTTTTACCGCATGAGGAAAGTTTATTTAAAGTCAGAAAATTGGAAGTCGGCAGCCGATGTTCAGCGAAAACTGGTTGGGCGAATTAAAGGAAGAGAAAAAATAGAAAAAGAAAAAATAGTTTTGGCCCAGTATCTTTACAAAAATGGGGCTCGATACTTCAACAATGATAATTTTGATATAGCAATTATCGAATTCAAATCGGCTTTGCGAGAAAATAATAAGTGTTTGTCAGCACATCTTTTATTAGGCGATGCGTACCTGCAACTGGGAGATAAAAAAGAAGCATTGAAAGCGTGGGGGAAAGCGTATGCGAGTACAAAGTCAATTTCTTGTATGCTGCGAATGGAAGAGGTTTATAAAGATTTGGGCCAAGAAGAAAAAATAATAAAAAAATATAAAGCAGCCATTAGTAATTCGAAAGATGAAACTAGAGAGATCCTAATCATGTTATTAGGTGTTCTTTACTTGGAAAAGAAATCTCCGCAAGAAGCTATACGAGTAATAGAAGAAAATACAAATTCCGAAAAATCTTTTATCTCCTCTCTTATCTTGGGCGATGCCTACAAACAAGATAGTAAAGAAACAAAATCTCAAAAATTAATAGAAAATGCTACGCGACAAGTAAAGAGAGCTATATTTAATTTTAAGTGCGGTAAATGCGGTAACATTTCTGGCAAGTGGACTGATAATTGCTCGTCTTGTAATACTTTTGATACGCTAGAATGTTTGTCACGGATTAATTGAGAAAAATATTTTGACGTTAGGAGTCCACTTCATTTAATTTTGAATTTTTTCTACGATTTTTTTTAGCCTTAGACTTATCCTTTTCAAACTTTCTCCGATTAACTGTATCAGATTTTTCTGGGAGATTTGATTCATTAGTGTCATCATCTTCCCATGAAAGTTTTGGTCTAGGAGTAGGTCGAATAAATTTTGTGGATTTTTGAAAATATTTTTTACCGAGTTCAAATTCCTTTGAGGTTAATCCCATTTCCATCTCATAAATATCCTTGGCTTTCTTAGGAAAGGAACGAGAGAACAGGCCCTCTCCACGTATTCGAATTTCTTTACCATTGACTAGGCCAGAACGCCAAGGTTCGGGAATTCCATGCCATCCGTAAATTGCGCCCGCCCATGTTCCGACCAAGGTGCCAGTCTTGTGAGCTTCTTTTCCCATATTGAGTACATTCGTCAAAGTTGAATCGAACCCACAATAGTCACGTAAAACAATAATTAGACATAGTGGTAGTAAAGATAAAACATGACTTTGTGCAGGGCTCGTAATTTTTGTTTTATGACGCTCAGAAGCATTTTGGCAAACCCAACTCAACAATTCATTGAAACCAGTGTTCCATTTTTCTCGAAGGCCTTTAATAGTTTGTTCAAGCATTCTACGTTCTGATTCAGGAGTCTGATCCCAAATAATGGGTGCTGTATTTCGGATTTGGGTTTCAATTTTATGGCAAAATATTTCAGCATCTTTCAAAATAGATTCGGTTTGATTGAAAATGAGACTATTATTTTCTAATTCCAATTGTAATAGTCTCGATGCAAGATAACCCGTGAGTGCAAGCCCGGTGATTTCACATAAATTTCGAGTCATTATTAAGCCAATACCGATGTTTAAATGGATACCCACTTCAGGTCTTTCTCTATGAAGAAGACCCGCTGGAATTCCCATAGACAAAAATGCAGCATCTGGGATGTTATGTTCAGAAATTTGAGGAGACCCTTCAACTAGGCCGCTGATTGATTGAAAAAATCCTTTCTCTGGATGCCGGAAAGTGCCTAAATAATGCTCTGGACCGTTTGTTGCCATTTTAATTAAAAGTTGAGAGGTTTTATTAGGATCTAATTTATTATTTTGTAGAAGACAATCACCAATTACCAATGCACTTTGGGTTTGGCATCCATAGAGACCTCTCATTTTAAAATGTTTAATGCCCTTACCAATAAATGAGCTCACATCTTTGAATTCATTTATTGAACCGAAGAGTTGTAGAATGGTTTCAGGTTTTAAGCTTTTTACAGACATGCCCATAGCGTTACCCACAGCCATCCCATAGTAACTTCCAACTACTTTATCTTTAAGTGTAATCATAGAAAAATCATATTAATTAATTAGTATAAAATAAGAATTATCTTTGGGAGGAAGGGGTGTCT
>JABGTQ010000295.1 GCA_018647025.1 Nitrospina sp.
TCGAGATCTCCGAGGATGTCATCGAGGTCGTCTTCTTTATCATCTTCTATAGCTGGATCGGTATCTGTGGCCTCTGCTTCGACCTTGTTTTCTTTTTCATCATCGTCATCGAGATCTCCAAGGATGTCATCGAGATCGTCTTCTTTATCATCTTCTGTAGTTGGGTCGATATCGGGGGATTTTGGTGTAGCCTTATCTTGTTCTTTATCTGCTGCGGTATCGTCTGTAATTAGGTCATCAAATAACCCGTCTAAGTCGTCAGCCCCTTCCATAGTGTCTTCTGTTGGTGTGGTATCAGCAACTGTGTTGTCTTGTCCTTTATCTGCTGCGGTATCGTCTGTAATTAGGTCGTCAAATAATCCGTCTAAGTCGTCAGCCCCTTCTGAAGAGGTCGTAGCATCAGATTCTGCTTTTTGGTTTTCCTCTGTTTCAAAGGAGGTTTTAGGTTCGAGCGTTAAATCCTCATTTAATAAATCGTCCATCAGATTATCTAAATTATCGTCTGCAGGGGACTCTTGCTCTTGTTGGGAAGGGTACTCGTCTTTGGGAGGTGTTTCCTCTTCATTCTCGGTCGAGGTTTCTATTGTTTTTTTAGCAGGCGCGCTTGCAGCAACTTTTTGCTTTTTTGAAACACTAGCTTCTGCTTGCTCTGTATCCTGTGGTTTGACTAAAAATTTTTGTTCACATTTGGCACACTTAAATTCAACTCCCCCTGGTTTGACTTTGGGTAAGTCGATCTGGTAGCTTGCCTGACAGTGTGTACAAACAATCTTCATAACTTTTTGTTTATAAATGTGTTATATTCTAACTGCATTATAGTTTTTCAAGAAAAAAAATTCAACTGAATCTATTTAACACTGCGCCAAACCTGTTTTTTAGGACGCGTGGAGTTTAATCTTTGTTTGCATTTTAGAGAAAATGCCTCTATGATTATATATAGCTAACTCGCTTCATTGAAACTTTTCCTAAGATTTCCATTTTCTTCTAGATTTTTCATAGCGCTCTTTAATTTTAATGCCTGCTTTAAAAATTTGTAAAACTTTTCTAAATAGTTTGAAGGTTTATTAGTGATGCGCATAATGAGATTTAGTTCACTTTTTACAAGTTTTCTCGCTGTATTTATACTGTCAAGCCTTGAAAAGCCTAGTCGTAATAGTTACGGATTAACTCCCTCTGATGCTTCTTGGGTTACTTGGGAGAAGCGGGCGTTTGACCATTCCCTCAAGAAGCTGCAAAAGAGAGAATCTTTTTATAAGAAAATTCTTGAAACGCAAATCGCTAAGCAGATTTCTCGCTATAAAACAGGACTCGAAAAAGACCATATAAATAAATTGTCCCAGTTGATAGTTCATGAGAGTAAAAAATATAGTTTTGATCCGTTATTAGTGACAGCTGTTATTATCACTGAAAGTTCTTTTAATAACTGGGCTCGATCAAACAGAGGGGCCCTTGGGCTAATGCAAATCAGACCAGCAACCGGAAAAGAACTAGCGACTGAAGTCTCTGTTCAGTGGCAAGGTATACCTTCACTCTATGATCCCGAAGTAAATATTACTTTGGGTGCATACTACTTAAGTAAGTTATTTCTCCGTTTTGGTGATCTTGGCTTAGCTCTGGAAGCGTATAACCACGGCCCATCACGATTAAAAGGGTATCTTAAAAAGGGTTATCGACCCAAACATTACTCTCAAAAAGTTTTTAGAAATTACAGCTCGTTAATGTCAAATTTTTATTGGCAAAATTGGTATGAACATCCTTCCCCGTCTATCTAGCTTCAAGCTACTTTTCTCATTGCACCCTTTCTTATCGGGATTATATATTTTATACTTGAGCCATGAAAAATAAGATATTAAATGATTTGAGTTGTTACCAGCTGATATATAGAGCGAGGGAGGGCCGTTTTTTAGTATTTTTAGGTTTCTTGCTAATCTTAGGAGTAGGAGCAGGTTGTTCCAACTTAGAGCTACCTAGAGCCTTTGATGGAGAGTTTAGTGCGGTTAAGAATAATAAGTTGATTCACACGTATTGTGCCTCTTGCCACAATCATAAAGAGTTTAATTCCGAGCAGCACGTACTTAAAGTCCGTCAAAAATACAAGAGAAAAATATTCAGGCGCACATCAGAGTGTAGGACTTGTCATTACCTTGAAACGGTATGGGATAAAGATCATTCCTTTCGAAAAACACGCAGACCTAAGCAAGTAAACCGAGGTGATTTTAGAAAATTTGAAAAAAATTATTAGAATTACTTTGAAA
>JABGTQ010000045.1 GCA_018647025.1 Nitrospina sp.
ATCTACTGAGCTCATAAAATTCTTTGCAATGTGCCCAATATCCTTTAGCGCAGCCAAGATCTGATCATTGTTCACATTTAGCTCTTGGGCCAACTTATTAATGCGAATCTTCCCCAAAAAAACCTCCTAAACCTATTTGAAATTTTTATAATTAGCTTACCGCATGTTGCGTTTGTTTGAGATTTAAAACTAGCTATCAATAGCGGATTTATTTTTTGCCTGTTCAATAATTACTGCGGCAGCTTCTATATCTATTCCTTCAATTTCCAGCAGCTCTTCTTTTGTTGTTACAGAAAGTTCCGCCATAGTTTCAAATCCGTTGTTAATAAGAGACTCTATTATAGAAGGAGAAACTTCACTTAATTGACTTACTGGAGTTTCCTTCTCTTCTTCGTCAGAGGCTTCTGTGATTTGGGTTCCCTCATCAGTTTTAATTTTCAACGAGTTCGTAGTTTGTTCTTCTGCTATTTTTTTATTTAGTTTTTCTGTGAACTCTAGGATTGCCTCTGCTTTTTTGGGTCCTATTCCAGGGAGCCCCGTCAGCCCTTTTAATCCTTTAGTTATTACATTCTCAATAGTTACTACATTGCCTTCAAAAAGAATAGCTGTGATCTTTTTCCCCAGTCCTTTTGCCTCACTAATTGCACTTAAAAAATTGATATTAGAAGTGCTTTTCTGAGTAGTTGGTAATAAACTTGAAATATCTAATGAGCCAGGAGACTCTGAGTTACTACGAATATCTATTTTCTGTTTTACCAGCTTAGCGGCAAGCCGTACATTTTGTCCTTTTTTCCCAATCGCTAAAGACATCTGATCATCCGCAACAATAATTGTCATATCGCCAGTCTCGTTGTTTTTGATTATGCGTGATACTTTAGCTGGGCTAAGGGCATTCCTAAGAAATACTTCTGGGTCTTCTGAATATTCGACGATATCTATTTTTTCTCCCCGAAGTTCCTGTACGATAGATTGGACACGCATACCTCGCATCCCAACGCAAGCCCCAACGGCATCTACGTCACGGTCATTGGTTTTAACTGCTATTTTAGTTCTTCCATTTGGTTCCCGTACTATGCCCATAATTTCTATTATTCCTTCGTTGATTTCAGGCACTTCCAACTCGAATAGGTTTCTAATGAGCCCTATATGTGTGCGGGAGAGAATCACAGTGGCATTTCGTGATGTTTTACCTATATCAAGGACATATGCACGAATGCGATCACCTCGGCTAAATGATTCACGAAAAACTTGTTCTCGCCTTGGAAGAACTCCCTCTGCTTTTCCTAGGTCAACAATGATATCGCCATGTTGAAAGTGCTGGACAATCCCATTAATCAATTCGCCTTTTTTATCTTGAAATGCTTCACAAAGAATATCAATTTCTGCTTCGCGAACTTTTTGCACGATTACTTGCTTTGCAAGTTGTGCTGCAATTCGACCAAAATCCTTTATAGGTAATTTAACGAGAAGGGTTTCACCCATTGTAGCTTCGGGGTTAATTAATCGGGCCTCTTCTGACAAAATTTCTGCTTCAGGGTTGATTAAGTCATTGGTTACAGTTTTTTCAGAGAAAACCTCTATTTCACCAGTTTTACGATTAAATTCAATTTGAAGCGGAGCATTTGTATCTAGTTTCTTACGCGCCGCTGCTTCAATGGCATTCTTAAGAGCATCGATCAAAATTTCTTCTTCAATGCCCTTTTCCCTAGCCAGCAGCTTAATGTTTTCTAAAACTTCGATTGTCATAGGGTATTTAAAATTCGATAATTAATTTAGCCTGCATAATATTTATTAATGGAATTTCTAAAGTATCGTTATTGTTCTCTAAAAATAGAGTGCTATTTGAAAAATCTCTGATAGTTCCCGTATTTATTTTACTATTATTAATGGGGGAATCGGTGTTCACCTGGATTTGTTTCCCTTTATTTCTAACAAAATCAGACTCTTTTTTTAATGGTCGATCCAATCCAGGGGAAGAAACCTCTAAAACATAGTGGTCTTTAATCAATTCGTGGATTTCAATTAAGTCTTCAATCTCTCGACTCAATTTTTGACAGTCAAAAACGGTTACTCCTTGATTTTTGTCAATAAGTACTCGCAACGTCCAATCTTTACCAATTTTCTTGTACTCTACATCAACTAGCTTTATTTC
>JABGTQ010000296.1 GCA_018647025.1 Nitrospina sp.
AACAAAGCCTTTAATCCAGAATTAATGCTCAACGGGAAAGACGTTATTCCAAATAATATTGCCTGGGATCAATCGACACATGTAATTATCATATCGGGCCCAAATACCGGAGGAAAAACAGTAACTCTTAAAACAGTTGGTTTGATGGCCCTTATGGTTCGTGCGGGACTTTTTTTACCTGTTGAAAAAGGATCTCATATCCCATTTTACCCAGAAGTCTATGCTGATATTGGAGACGAACAGAGTATAGAGCATAGTCTGTCAACCTTCTCAGCACATATTAAGAAAATTATCCATATTATAGATCATGCTGTTTCAGGTTCTCTCATTTTGCTTGATGAGCTGGGAATAGCTACAGATCCACAAGAAGGCGCATCTTTGGCGGAAGCCATGCTGACAGAGCTAAATGATAAAGGGGTAACCACTCTTGTTTCGACCCACTATATGGGATTAAAGCTTCTTGCACAGACACGTGCTGGATTTTTGAATGCATGTACAGAGTTTGATTCTAAATCACAGACACCAACCTACCACCTTATTTTTGGAGTTCCTGGTCATAGTGCTGCAATCGATATTGCCGAACAGCTTGGACTTAGTGCGAGAATTACGGAGCGTGCAAGAAAGATTTATCTGTCTCATGATACACGGGCTGATGCGGTGCTAAAAGATCTGACTCAACAGCGAATCGAGTTGCTAAAAGAAAAAGAAGTTTTGCGATCCAGAAACCTCAAGTTGGAGGACTTAACCAGACAACAAAAAGAACTTACTGAAAGTCTTCAAGACAAAGAGAAAAAATTTAAGTTTGAGAAATCTAAACGGATACAAGCTTTTGTTCGGGAATCCAAAAACCAGATTCGCCAAATGATACAAGAAGCGAAGGGAAGCTCTGATATATCAAAACTTCGTAAAGCAGAACGTGAACTCGGAGTGGTAGGGCGGATACCGTTATCGGAACATCGAGATGACTTGTCTGAATGGAAAGTTGCTCCAGAGAATCTAAAGAAAGGAGATTCGGTGCTGATTGAAAGTTATGGGACTACAGGAGTGTTGTTAGAAAATCCTGCAGGGAAAAAGAAAGTTAGAGTTAGTTTGGGTAAAATAGAAACTGTTATAGAAACTGCTAGATTAAAAGGAAGTCTGAAAAAGAGAGGTGTTGCGGATAAGATCTCGAAACAAGTTAGTGTGAACATTCACACGGAAGTAAATTCGCAAGTGAAAACAAATTGCGATCTTCGTGGGATGAATTCTGAAGAGGCGCTCCTCGCTATGGAAATTTTTTTGAGTCAGGCGATTGCCAATGGAATTAGACAGGGGATCATAATCCACGGTCATGGAATGGGAATA
Source organism: Nitrospina sp. (assembly GCA_018647025.1). Classification (GTDB taxonomy): domain Bacteria; phylum Nitrospinota; class Nitrospinia; order Nitrospinales; family VA-1; genus Nitromaritima. Next base: position 1,345 of record JABGTQ010000296.1, read on the forward strand.
ATCAAAAATCTCGTTAGAGATTACCTTTCTTCAACTGGAATTTGTACGAAGTTTTCCTCCGCTCCAAGAGAAAACGGAGGGGATGGCGCTACAGTAGTTGAGTTTTAGGATAATTAAATATGAAAAATATTTTAATCAAATACCTTGACCAAATGGTCAAAACGATTTTTTGATTTCTTAATTTTTTCTTCGTTACCCAAAACACAGACATTGCCAGACTCTTTAATTTTTCTGAAAAGCCCGGCAAAAGATTTAATGTCGTCTAAACGAGTCGACAACAATTCATCCCGTCGTTTTTGTTTTAACTCGTATGTCTTACCAGTCAAGTACTCAACCATTGAAACAGATCCCTTGCGATCTGCTGTCATTGGTGGATCCAAACGTCCTACACAACCAATTAAAATCTTAGTCAACTCTTTATCTGAAATATCCAAAGTTTCAAGGTAGTCTCCGATTTGATCATATATGTCAAGTGTCTCAGTTAAGTTTGGATCCCGGTAAGATACTAACCCATAATCACCGCTATATGAATCAAAGGAGCTTTGTGAACCATAGGCTCCTCCCTGAACACGAACACGGTCCCATAAAAAACAGGTGCGAAGAACAGCATTCAAAACATCGAATCTCCCACTATATTCCATGCCGAGTTCAAATAAATTGATACCTTTCCCAACAAATTGTACTGAGCTTGCAGTTAGAAAAGCTTCATTTGTCGGGGAGGTTTTAAATATTAATTTTGTAGGGGATTGTTTTTTTGAAGATAATTTTTGAGATAGGCCTACAACTTTACTTTCAATTTTTTTATAGTTACTTTCAGGAGCAGTAATGTTGACAAAAATATTTTCTTTAGTAAATAAACATTGTGTAATGGCCTTAAATTCCTCAGCTACTTCATTAATATTTTTCTCTGCACGGTCCAATAATTTTTCCAAGAATCTAAAATAAGAAATTCCATCAGTAAGTTCGTTGTATTGACCTATAATAGATTGGTATGAATTAAGTCGAGACAGTACATAATGGTTTCCTGAAGATAAAACAGAATCCTCCATGGAAGCTTTAGAACTTTTTATAATCTCAATCAAACGTTTAGGATTATTAAAGTCATACTCCAAAATCACCTCTTCCCAAATATCAAAAAGATGATCTATGTTTTCCATAAGACATTTTCCACTAAAGAAAATATGAGATAGTATTTTCTTATGATCATTGACTTCAGCCGAGGTGAAATGCCAAGAACGAAGCCCTCCAGTATGGATACCAAGCAGTTGTGAGATTTCCATGTAACTATGTTTTTGTGTTCCCATTCCTAAGACTAAGTTACCTACAAGTGAAAGATATGGGACTTTATCAAGAGGGATACTGAGCGCATCAAAACCAATTTGAATATAAGCAATATTATTTGTGAATAGATCGTGAAATAAAATCTTAGGCTCTGATTCTCTTTTTAACTCCATTGGGAAACGTTCACTTTTAACTGTAATGTCCTTAATATCTAAACTTGGTAGCTTCTCTAAAGCTTCTGGGGGATCTGGCTTGACCTGCATTGCCTGAAGTTCTTGTGTTTTTTGAACAAGGTTTTCAATATCATTTTGTGACATCGATGCCTTCAATATTTTCATGCTTTTTCTGACCTTAGCCTCTTTCTTTTTCTCTAGGTCTGGCTTAGGCTTAGCAAGCATTACACTCTGATGATTATTGTTTAAAAGATACTTATCTATCAAATTCTCAAAATATTTTTCATTGGACTTACGCTTAATTTTTCCCATCAGTTTGTCATACTTTAAATGCATAAAAGGGTCTGAACCATATAACCAGGAAGCTAAAGTCTGAATGTTGTAGACAATACCTTTTGGGAAACCACCAAAATTTGACTCACGCAGTTTAAAGTCAATCGAATTCACAGCAGACTTGACCATATTGGTCTCAATTCCGTCATCGACAAGGTTTTTTAGGGTAGAGAAAATAAGTCTGATGATTTTATCTTCATTACTAGCTTCAGTACCTTTAAGCCCAACGGCGAATGTTGTCTCGAAACGATTGTCATCAAAACCACCACCAATAACCTCGCTGCCAAGCTCAGATTCTAGCAATGCTTTACGTAGTGGGGATGCAGAAGTTCCAAGCAATAAATGACTTAAAATACTGAAAGTAAGGCAATGTTCATGGTTAGTTGATTTATCTAATTTAAATCCCACGACAACAAAAGTTTTTTTATCCAGAGATTCATCTTTTGATACAGGATAGAATATTTCTTTTCGCTTGGGTTTGCTAAACCTTCTTTGTGCACTAATAGCTGATTCTATTTTGATCGAATTAAAATCTTTAAGGTATTCATTATCTAGAAAATTTAAATACTCCAATGTGTCTCCATCACCATAAAAGAAAATACGACTGTTTGATGGGTGGTAATGTTTATTGTGAAAATCTTTAAATTCTTTATAGGTTAAATCTGTAATAGCCTCAGGATCTCCACCGGATTCAAAACCATAGGTCGTACTTGGGAAAAGGGAATGAGCTAAGTGTCGATCTAAAATACTTTCTGGGCTTGAAAAAACACCCTTCATTTCATTAAAAACGACCCCCTTATAGCTGATATTTTGATCAGGAAGTTCCAGTTCGTGATGCCATCCCTCCTGCATAAATGTTTCTTGTGTAATATTTGGATAAAAAACTGCATCGAGGTAGACATCCATTAAGTTAAAAAAATCTTTCTTATTACGACTAGCTACCGGATACATGGTTTTATCAGGAAAAGTCATAGCATTGAGGAAGGTTTGTAAACTTCCTTTTAGTAACTCAAGAAATGGCTCCTTTACAGGATATTTACGTGATCCACATAAGACACTATGTTCAAGAATATGAGCAACCCCTCGATCGTTAGATGGAGGAGTCTTAAATGTAGCGCTAAAAACTTTATTGTCGTCGTCATTTTCCATTACAAGAACTTCTGCACCAGTTTTTAAATGGGTAAACAGTAATGCCAATGAATTCAATTCAGAAATTGATTCCTGCTGTTGCAATTGAAACCCAGAATAGTTTTTTCCTAATTCAAAGCTCATTATTTACCTTTCATTTTTTGCTGATAGAAATACATGTAACCACTTTTAAAAAAATATTCACTTGTTTGGATGTTGATTCATTATGATAGATTCATTTAGGCTAATAAATCAAACGGAATTCTTATATCTTATAAAGATTTTATGTTCAATCCAATCGGACAGTGATCCGAACCCATTACCTCGGGGTATATACGTGAGTTTTCCACCTTTTTCATTAAATCCTCGGTAACGAAAAAGTAATCAATACGCCATCCAATATTTCTCTTACGGACATCAGATCTATAGCTCCACCAGGTGTAATGATCTGGGTCCTGACAGAATTCACGGAAGGTATCAATGTATCCATGGCCGATAAACTTGTCCATCCAGGCCCTTTCCTTTGGAAGAAACCCTGAGTTTTTTTCATTTGGCTTTGGGTTTTTTAAATCGACAGCTTTATGAGCCGTATTAACGTCTCCGGTGATGATTAGTTTTTTACCCTCTTTTCGCAATGATTCACAGTGTTTGAGAAACGCATCATAAAAATCCATTTTATACTTCAGGCGTTCTGGACCACTGGTGCCATTGGGAAAGTAAATATTTAAAAGGTCAAAATCTTTGTACTCAAATCGTATGATTCTACCTTCCACATCAAACCGGTCAATCCCCATACCTAGATGAGTTTTTAGGGGTTTTTTTTTGCTCAAAATAGCCACACCACTATACCCTTTACGTTGTGCTGGATTCCAAACGGCATGATATCCGGAGGGGTTCGCAACATCTTTTGTTAGGTCATTGGGTGTTGCTTTAATTTCCTGTAGGCACATCACGTCTGGGGATTCTGCATGAAACCAATCCATAAAGCCTTTTCGAACAGCGGCTCGTAAACCATTCACGTTCCAACTCAATATTTTCATATCCTATCCTCCTTACTAAAACCACCCAACTGTTGTTAAACTATCTTAAAAAATTAGTCCATAACACCTATTTCCAACCAAATATAATCTCACGAAAACTGTGTTGAACCAATGAATAAAGTGTAATCATTTTTATTGTACTTATTGATGCTCTTAAACGGGTGATGTCTTTAATTCTCTATAATAAAAAATTATCCAATGATAAAGCGATGCATTATAATTCTTAAAGTTAAAATTGAGGTTGAAAGAATATGCGTACTACAGAATTGTTAGTCAAAAACTTAAAGGTATCTTTTTCGACTCCAAAAAAAGAGTTGATAGCTGTTCGTGGAATCAGTTATCAACTCTATCAAGGAGAAATACTTGCATTGGTTGGGGAGTCAGGTTGTGGGAAAACCGTGAGTGCTCTTTCTATATTAAGGCTTATACAAGAACCCCCTGGAAAAATCAATAGTGGAGAAATTATTTTTGGGGGTAAAGACCTACTAACGCTGAAGAAAAAAGAATTGCAGGATTTGCGAGGCAAAGATATCGCGATGATATTCCAAGATCCGATGACGTCGTTAAATCCTGTTCTTACTATAGGGGAACAAATAGTTGAAACAATTTTGCGGCACACTGTTCTCTCACGGAAAGAAGCCAAAGAAAAATCTTTTAGACTTTTAGAACTGGTTGAAATCTCTTCTCCAAAGGAGAAATTAAGTCAATATCCTCATCAGTTAAGCGGTGGGATGAGACAAAGAGTTATGATCGCTATAGCACTTTCATGTTCTCCACGTATTCTTATAGCCGACGAACCAACAACAGCACTCGATGTTTTAATACAGGCACAAATACTTAGTCTTTTAAAAAAAATAAAAAATGAAAGTCAAATGTCAATTATACTTATCACACATGATTTGGGAGTTGTAGCCGAAGTAGCAGAGCGTGTCATGGTTATGTATGCAGGTGAAATAGTCGAGTCTGGGTCAGTTAGTGATATCTTTCGTTCACCACGCCATCCCTATACGATAGGTCTTCTGGAATCGATTCCTACATTAGATGCCACTCAACAAAAAAAATCAAAGCTTAGAGAAATATCGGGAACGGTTCCTTCACTCTCACAAGTTACTCTTGGATGCCCATTTTACTCTCGTTGCTCTGTAGCAGAAACACGTTGTGAAGTAGAAAAACCACAACTTAAGAAAACATCTCAGACACATTCAGTCAGCTGCTGGATGCATTAATGAAAACAAAAATAGAACTACCTCAACCTATTGTACTAAAGGTAAAAAATCTAATAAAACATTTTCAGGTAAGGGTTCCTAATCATGGCGTTCAAACGGTTCACGCTTTAAATGGTATTTCTTTTCTACTTCGTGAGGGAGAGTCCTTAGGTTTAGTAGGAGAATCTGGTTGTGGAAAATCAACAGCTGCACGTGCAATATTGAGACTCGTGGAACCTACCTCTGGCGAAGTCTTTTACCGAAATCATGATTTGCTGGCATTGAAAAAAAAAGAACTGCGTTCTCTTCGAAAAGAAATACAAATTATTTTTCAAGACCCCCAGGCCTCTTTAAACTCAAGAAAATCAATTAAGAAAATACTGGAAGAACCTTTTGATATTCATGGGCTCACAAAATCAAAAGAAGGTAAGGTTGAAGAGCTATTAGAAAAAGTTGGACTCACGACTGAGCAGGCAGAAAAATATCCACACGAATTGAGCGGTGGTCAATTGCAGAGAATAGGAATAGCACGTGCCATAGCACTTAATCCGAGTTTAATTATTGCCGATGAACCAGTCTCTGCTCTGGATGTGTCAATTCGAGCTCAGATAATAAACCTGCTTTTTGATCTAAAAGAATCAATGCAGATATCGTATTTATTTATTTCTCATGATATGACCATCGTTAGACACTTTTGTGATCGCGTGGCGGTTATGTATCTTGGTAAAATAGTTGAGATTGCCGACAGTGCATCACTCTTCAGTAATCCACGTCACCCTTATACTGAAGCGTTATTAGCAGCAGTCCCTTCAATTGATTTAGATAAAAAAAAAGAAGATTTAAAAATTAAAGGTGATTTACCAAGCTCTATTGATATTCCTAAAGGTTGCGTTTTTTATTCACGATGTCCGATTAAAGAAAAAAAATGCGAGCAATCTGTTCCACAACTGAACCAAATTAATTCATCACATGAAGTTGCATGTTTTTTACGTGAGCAAAATTAATCTTATAAGGTGAGCCGCGCGCATTAGTTGTGAATGTCTAAAGCATCTTTTTTAAAAACTAAGATGTGATAGGGCACTCTCACTATAAGTTCCACCCTTCGAATTTAAAGCTATAATTATTACCGAGAGGTGTCAGTTTCTGAAAGTTAAGCAATGATTTTCTATCTGCTTGTTAATTCTCAGATACTTTTTCTCCGGCGGGAAGTCCGCTGACAGGAGAGGCGTGATGAAGGATCATTTTCCACGCACCATTTTGTTTTTTAAATAGATTGGTCGAGTGAACTTTTGACAATTGAACGCCACTGGATGCGATTGAAAAAAGATTTTCTTGGCATGTTACCCACGCAAGGTTTTCTGAGGCAGTAACATCGATATTTGAAAGTTTAATTTCTAAATCCTGTGCTGATGTAAAAATTTTCTGCCAACTGGTCATAATATTTTTAAACCCGGTTAAGACGTCCCACCCTGGGTGAATACATTGCGAAGTTGAGTCGTTTAACCAAATTCCAATCATAAGTTCGATAT
>JABGTQ010000297.1 GCA_018647025.1 Nitrospina sp.
ATTCTTACTTGCACTTAATTTTCTGTTTTTGTTTAGTGGTTCTGTTTATGGTAAGGCGTGTTGTGTGACTAAATACCAAGAAGTGCCTATCAGGTTGGCACAAATTTGGCACAGTATTTTTTTATACTTATCAGTCACCGCCCACCCTGGATTAGAAGTCCCATGAGTATTCCTTCCTTATATACATGGCTTATCTGGGAGTAAAATTCTAGGTTTTAAATATAGCAATATTTATGATGATTTGGGATGGGGTATAATTATCCTATGAAAATAAAAGGACCCAACATACCCTTTGACAAGTTCGCTAGAGAAGACTTGTGGGCATTGAGTTCACTAAGGGCTTTCCTTTTATTGTGCTTGTTGGATTTTCGTTTTGCATCTATCATTTTGATGAAACAGCAACCTTCAAAGATTATCTGCTTATTTATTTCTTATTGGGCTTGATAAAAGGGCAGAGTTAAAAAACAGATCTACTTAGAGATATAAAAAATATTCTAATCCGTTCAATACGAGAGCAGGGCTAAAATTACAACCAAGGTATGGCAAATGCGATAAGCTCTAACAGTCCAAACCTCCGAAGCTTTTCATTTTACGAAGGCTATAAGCATATAAATTTCGTTATTTTAAAAAACTATTGTCACTTTAAGTGCATGCTTATGTCAGAGCATGGCGAACCCTGTTGAATGCTTGAGAAGATAGAAACGATGTTTCTCCGTGAGATAGAGAAACGAAGGGCTAAGTATGAGGAGTGATGACTGCTCATGGCAATGGTGAATGCGTAAAATTTATTAGTACAGAAACTTTTTGTGAAGCATTACCTAGTTAACCTCAATGCTAGCTAGGCTGCCATTGGGTGCTGTTCAAAAAGGATCGATGTCATAGATAGACTTTATAAACTAATTGAACTGTGAAGAAGTTATCGATGACTATGATGACCCTAAGACCATTTTGGAGTTTATCTTCTACTGCCAGGGAATAACTCTGTAGAGTCATCTTCAGGAAAAATACCATATTCACTTCCGGATACGGAGGGTGAGCTCATCTTTTCATGTGCATGAAAATGATTGTCTTCAGGAAACCCAAATTCATCAGGGGCTATTGCATGAGAATATCCATGCATCTGCATTAAGAACAAGTATATCCCTGCATAAATTATTCCTCTATTTGAGAAAGTGCTGAGTTTTTGGAAAGATGAGGTGCCTCTCCATTTAAAAAGAAGTACGATCATTAAACAAAGAGCACCTATCTGGCCTAGTTCAATTCCCAGGTTGAAAGAAAGGATTCGTAAAACAATTCCTTCTTCTCCCAGAGGCAGTTGTTGAAGCCTTGTGGAAAGTCCCAACCCATGTATGAGACCAAAAATAAATATAGCCCAAATCATATTGAGAGATTTATCGAACAGCTTTTTAAATCCACCAATATTTGCATAGCCGATATAGCAGACGCTTAAAGCGATGATGGCATCGATCAGAAAATAATTTACGGTGATACCCATTAGGGTTGCAGAGACCAGCGTAATGCTATGTCCCAAGGTGAAAGCGGTGATGGTTTTAACCACGTCCATAAAGTGGGTCAGAAAAAAGACGATTCCAAATACAAATAATAGATGGTCGTAACCTGTAAGCATATGAGTGGCGCCGATCTTCAAATATTGCAGATTTCCTCCTTGAAGAATAGATTGTTTTTCCGCTTCTGACATCCCATGTGCAAAAGCAAAAGAGCACACCAATAGAGTAAAAGCTGAAATCAATATCAGTTTGAAATAAATTTTGTTCATTAGTGATGGAGCCTTTTTTTTATATTTTTAGAAGCCCGGAAACCCATCCATTGGTATCCTATATTAAAGGAAGCAGAATAAATAATTTTCATACTCCTATTAGTGGCTCTGTAAAAAATTGCTTAAACCATTCGTATTTTAGAAAGCCAATCGCTATAAGTAGAAGTATCCAAATATAAATTCTAATCATTGCTCTTTGGTTTTATTTTTTTGTCTTGATGAAACCGATATTGCTTTAGTTGGGACTCAAAGTCATCCATTTTATCAAGATGATCATCAGCCCCCGCAGACTTGTCTTCCCACGTTGCTTTTTGTTTTTTTATGTGATTGTATAAATCTGCTCTTCGACTTGAACCTTCTTCCATTTTTTCTTGATCTCCAAGTACGGTAGTAAGTGGACAGAATGAAAATGCGGGACATTTTTTGCAACCAACTAACAATGCTATGGGACAGCTTGTCATATCGAAACCCCCTCTAGGATAAGTGGAGTAAACGGTTGTAAGATTACTATACAGGAAATTTAATCTGTCTGAGTGATTTTGCCATTATATACATGGCTTGTCTGGGAGTAAAATTCTAGGTTTTAAATATAGCAATATTTATGATGATTTAGGATGGGGTATAATTATCCTATGAAAACCAAACAAATCACATTTTATCCAATAATTAAACTTCTCTCAAAATCTATCCTGATTTTCATCATTACCCTCTTATCTGTTGGCCCTGCATGGTGCAGCGATGAGAATTATTTTGAACAAGCTCTCACTTATACCGTTGAAATAACTTCTCAGGTTAAAATTCCATTTTCAGAAGATTATCAGGGAATTTATAGCGGTGCAGGGTTTCTGGTAGACAAGGAACGAGGATGGATTGTTACAAATGCTCATGTAGCATCCTATTCACCCGCTAAAATCAAAGTTTCATTCAAAGAC
>JABGTQ010000298.1 GCA_018647025.1 Nitrospina sp.
AACATGACTATTAAAACTCACGTTTGAGAAGAATCAGATAAAAGGACAAAAATTGCGCTTTAGCAGACAACCATGAGCCTTGATCATCATTTCATTCAAGTAACCTTGACATGTCAATTAAAAACCATTTAATTAGATATTGTTACGGTAAGAGCAAAGAGATTGACAATTTATTTTTAAAGTTTGACAATGTATACAAAGCACATTTTAAAAAAAAACCTTGAACAAATTCACAAACATGCTCTGGAAGAATATCCTTTTGAGTGTTGTGGAATAATTGCTGGATTAACTGATAAGACGGATGATGATGTTTTGTTCCGCTGTACCAATATTCAGAATAAGCTGCACAAAATGGACCCCAAGACCTACACAAGAGATGCCAAAACAGCTTATAATATTGATCCACAGGAATTGTTTAAAGTATTCAGAGAAATTGAGTCGAAGGGAATGATGCTAAAGACTTTTTACCACTCACATCCTGACCATGATGCATATTTCTCAGATGAGGATAAAAAAATGGCCTTGTTCGATGAGGAGCCTACGTATCCAGAGGCCAAACATCTTGTAGTTTCAGTTTATAATAATATAATAAAAGATGAAGCTTTGTTTGAGTGGAGTTCTAAAGCTAAGTCATTTGAAAAAATTTTTTAATTCGAGTGAGCACGATTTATCACTTGAATTAAGTTGCAGTTATAAGGAGAAAATTATGTCACTGTTGATCAATGAGGATTGTGTTAATTGTGGGGTATGCGAGCCTGAATGTCCTAATGAGGCAATTTCTGAAGGGGATGATATATACGTGATCGATTGGGAAAAATGTACCGAGTGCGTGGGTTGGTATGAAGAGGCCCAATGCGTTGAAGTATGTCCCGTAGACTGTATTCCAAAAGATCCCGAGCATGTTGAAACTCAAGAAGAACTTTTAGCAAAGAAAGAAGCTCTTGTTGATGGACAGGTATAATTTAATTGTCCTTGATTTGCATTACAATGTTAAAGGTTAAAGTATGAAAGATGAGGTTGAAGAAGTTTTAGAGTCAATACGCCCAATGCTTATTAAAGATGGTGGTAACGTAGAACTTGTAGATGTCGATGACGGTGTTGTTAAAGTCCGTCTTGTAGGTGCTTGCGTATCGTGTTCTAGCTCGACTATGACTCTCAAAATGGGCATCGAAAAAGCTTTAAAAAAAGCAATACCTATGGTTCGTTGCGTGGAATCGGTCGAATAATAATTCCTCAGCTTTACGTTCATTGCAAACAATAATAAGAAATAAAAGAATTCTCCCCTCCTAAATGTATAAATTTTGGTTACCTGATTATTTTATAACCTTAATTATTGCGTTAGCCATTTCTATTCCCGGTTCCCAAGCTGTAGCTAATGAAGACACACAACATGTTGCAAGCAACTTTACGCTTAAAAATCTCGAGGGGAAAGAAGTAAGTCTCTCTCAATTCAGAGGTAAATATCTCCTAATTAATTTTTGGGCCACATGGTGCGGTCCATGCAAAATTGAAATGCCGTCGCTGGAAGAATTATATCGAAAATTTAAATCTGATAATTTCGATATGCTTGGAATTTCTAATGACATGTTTGGTGAAAGAGTAGTTCGTCCATATATCAAGGCCACAAAAATCACATTCCCAATGTTACTCGACCAACGAATGATTGTAAGCCGTCAATATGGAATTGTTAGCTTACCTACAACGATACTGATTGATCCCAAAGGAATAATCATTGGAGTTCTTCAGGGAGCTGAAGATTGGTCTGATCCTGAAACATTACTATACTTCAAAGATCTTCTTAAAAAAAGTTAACTTGGGATTTAAGGAAAAATGAAAACTACAATAAAACCTTGTCCCTTAATTTATTATCTCTTGTGTGTAATCACGCTTACTTTTGTATCTAACGTCAGTGCTAATGAATCCAAATTTAATTCTCTGGAAGGAGATGTTGTATACGTACCCGCCGGGTCATTTTTATTCGGAACGAACAAAGTGGATGAGTCTGGAGAAGCTCTCTCTTTGGGCTTACCAAAAGCTTGGTATGCTGACGAAGGGCCAGAGCAAAATATTTTCCTTAAAGCCTTCTACATCGATCGCTTTGAGGTGACCAACCGTCGGTATAAAATCTATATTGATGACTTGAATGCTGTTTCACCAAAACACTGGGAAGGAAATAAATTCCCAGATGGTCAGGACAAATTCCCCGTTATTAACGTTACATGGTATGACGCCTCAAATTTTTGTCAATGGGCTGAAAAACAACTACCTTCTGAAAAACAATGGGAGAAAGCTGCCCGAGGTGAAACAGCTAATGAATACCCTTGGGGAATGGAATTTCATTCGAACTACGCCAACCTGTCAACAAAACCTGGAAGCAAAAACTCCCTTTCTCCAGTGGGATCTCATCCAAGGAGTGCAACACCACTTGGTGTTCATGATTTAATTGGGAATGTTTGGGAGTGGGTAGGGGATAACTACTCTCCATATAAGGGAAGTTCTTATCAAAGCAAAAATTTTAGTGACACTCTCAAAGTTTTAAGAGGGCAATCGTCTAAAGACATAGGACATTTCCCTGGGGCCACTTATTTATCGGCCATGAAAATGTTTTCTAGAAGTAGCTATCGAGAATCTTCCCATCCCGATCAAATTGCAATAGACGTTGGGTTTCGCTGCGCAAGCAAAAAGATTCCAAAAGCAATAAAACTTGCCAACTTATCCAACTCAAATCAGCCAAGTAACTTAAAAAAAACTTCCGCAATAGAGAAAACTGTAACAAAAAAAAACTCTCTATTGTCACCTAGCCAAGGACCAATATCTCAATTAAATCCATTTGAAGTAAAATCCAGTTTGCCGCCATCAGGCATGCTTGTTTTGATTTTATTGGCATTTATTGCCGGTGTATTCAGTTTTCTTTCACCATGCACCCTACCTATTTTACCTGCATATTTTGCTGTCACGGCTCAAGCTGATCGAACACGAATGGGATTTATGTCGATCGCTTTTTTTCTTGGCCTTGCATCTTTATTTGTAGGTATGGGTGCTTCGGCAAGTTTTTTTGGCGGGATTTTACGAGATTATATGTTTTCACTTACAAAAGCTGGTGGTATTGCGGTTGTTGTTTTTGGCATTATGACTCTTTTTGGAAAAGGATTTTCTGGAGCAGGTTTTCAAGGGCGCCCTGCATCGACTTTTTTTGGTTTCTTTCTTTTTGGAGCGACCTTTGCTTTAGGGTGGACTCCATGTGTAGGTCCTATTCTTTCAGGTATTCTGATTCTCGCAGCATCGGATAAAACAATTTTTCAAGGAATGACTCTTCTCTTTTTCTATGCAGTTGGTTTAGGACTTCCATTAATTTTTATTGCAACTCTGTGTGGCACCCTACCCAAGGATGGATTATTTTGGAAAGTATTACGAGGTAAGGGTTGGAACTTAACCGTGATCGGGCATTCAGTATCTTTACATTCTACTAATATATTTAGTGGAATACTCTTAATCATTCTTGGAGTCGCCCTAGCGATGGGTTACATCACCTATATAAATAGTCTCATTCCCATTGACATTCAGATCTGGTTTAGTGATATTGAAGAAAAATTTCTTCACCTGTTTACACCAAGCAGATAATTTTTTAAAGAAATTGTTCCTCTACCACCCCTTAGTTTTTAAAAATAACCTAAAGTATGCTCTATGTTTTCCCGATATTTAGAGAAAACTACGATCAAAGGTCTATAGATGAAAAATTACTCCTATTTCATGATTTCCATTCTCTTATTTTTTTCGGCTTGCTCGGGTGTCGATTCTCGTGTCAAAAAAAATTATAAAAACACAGAGACCACAATCAGCTTAAAAGATCTGACTTCTTCTGGTCAAGAAATGACCTACGCAGGGTCACAGCTAGAGGATGCTCTTGAAGACACGATA
>JABGTQ010000299.1 GCA_018647025.1 Nitrospina sp.
CCGAATTTTCCACCTGATCTATCTTCCGCTTGTTTTATATTGTCCGTGGTAAGGACACCAAACATAACCGGGATATCTGCATCTCTAGCAACCGACGCAACTCCATAAGCAGTTTCAGACGCTACATAGTCAAAGTGGGGTGTACCTCCTCGAATGACTGCTCCTAAGCAGATAATGACATCTTTATTTCTCGAACAAATCTTTTTTGCAGCCATAGGAATCTCAAAAGCACCTGGAACTCGAATTACCTCGATCGCACTCTCATCAGCCCCATGACTTACCAGTTCGTTGATAGCTCCGTTCAGCAAGTGCTCTGTAATGGAAGTGTTAAAACGACTAACCACTATACCAATTTTCAAACCCGAAGCGTCTAAATCTCCTTCTATAAATTTTATCATCTCAAAATATCCATCATCAAATATTTTCAATCATATGCCCTAGTTTTTTTTGCTTTGTTTGGAGATATTTAAGATTATCCTTCTTAGGATTAACTTCGATGGGAACACGTTCAACCACTTGCAAGCCATATCCTTCCAATCCCACTATTTTCCTAGGATTATTAGTCAATAGTCGAAGCTTGCCTAATCCAATTTTTTTTAGAATCTGCGCTCCAACACCATACTCTCTAAGGTCAGGCTTAAAACCCAGTGAGGCATTAGCTTCTACGGTATCTTGACCTTTATCCTGCAATGCATAGGCTTTCAATTTATTGATAAGGCCGATCCCTCTTCCTTCTTGATAGAGATAAAGTAATACACCCTTTTCTTCCTCAGCAATCATTTCCATAGATTTACTTAATTGTTCGCCACAGTCACAACGAAAAGAGCCAAATACATCTCCTGTCAAGCATTGCGAGTGAACACGTACAAGAGTGGCGGTTTCCGCACTGATTTCACCTTTAATCAAAGCAATATAAATTTGATCATCTAATATATTTCGAAATGTTACTGAATTAAAAACACCAAATTCAGTTGGTAGTTGAGTAGATACTACCTCTTCAACAAGTGTTTCCTGCTGCAAGCGATATTCCGCAAGATCCTTAGTGGTTATCATCTTCAAATCGTGCTCACGCGTAAACTCTATCAGTCTTGGTAAGCGTGCCATAGTTCCATCATCATCCATAATTTCGCAAATAACCCCTGAAGGGTATAACCCAGACATGCGAGCAATATCGACTGAAGCTTCCGTTTGTCCCATGCGTACAAGAACACCTCCTGAACGAGCTCTAAGAGGAAATATATGGCCAGGTTTAACCAAATCACTTTTTTTTGTCTGAGAATTAATTGCAGTTTGTATTGTAATCGATCTATCGCTAGCAGAAATCCCTGTAGTTATTCCTTCCCTAGCATCTATGGAAACTGTAAATGGTGTTTCAAAGGCTGACTCATTATCTTCAACCATCATTGGTAATCCTAATTCACGGGTCCGTTCCTCAGTCAACGCAAGACATATTAAACCACGGCCATATTTAGCCATAAAGTTAATCGCTTCAGGTGTTACTTTTTCGGAAGCTATCATTAAGTCACCTTCATTCTCCCGATCCTCATCGTCAACAATAACAATCATTCTTCCTTGACCAACATCTGCCATCGCATCTTCAACAGAGCTAAAGTTATTTTGCTGACTCTGTCTCAACTCACTCATTGTCATACTCTCTATTTTTTTCATAATTTTTTTTCAACTCATTAAATAATAAATAAAAGCTTTCACTCTAAAAAGCCCTGTCTACGAAGCTTACTCAAAGAAATATGTTTGTCTGTATCCTAAGATAATAAAATAGACTTACATGCTTTATAAATATATTTTCCAATCATATCACATTCAATATTAACGGTATCTCCCATTTTTTTGAAAGCAAGGTTTGTGTTAGAAAACGTAAATGGAATAATAGACACAGAAAATTCATTATCAACACAAGAAAAAGCGGTCAGGCTAATGCCATCTACTGCGATAGAACCTTTTTCGATAATATACGGAGTGTATTCAGCTGGACACAAAAAGCGAAAAATTATTTCTCCGCTCTTATGATCAATAAAAGTAATATCTCCAATACAATCAACATGACCGCTGACAAAGTGACCACTAATTTTATCGGAAGGTGTAAGGGAACGCTCAAGATTAACACTAGTCTGCTCTTCTATATTTTTAAAACAAGTTCGGCTTATCGTTTCAGTACTCAAGTCAACAGTAAAGGTGTCTTCATTACTATCTCGCACTGTAAGGCAGACCCCATTTACGGCAATACTTTCTCCTGAATCAAATGTTCCAAAACCCTCTCCCGCACGAACTGTTAATATAGCTCCCTCATCTTTTCGAATAATTTGATTAATCATTCCAACATTGCTGACAATACCGCTAAACATAAATATCCTTATTATATATTTCCTTCAATAACCAAATCATTACCTAACCTTGCAACTGACATCTCTTTAACTTTAACAAACTCTTTTAATTTAGCTATTCCTTGTCCACCGATAGGACCGGGAGCATTTTTACCACCAATAATCTTAGGTGCTAAAAAATAAATCACTTTATCTACCAGTTTTTCTTTAAAGGCAGTACCACTGATCTCCGACCCACCTTCAATCATGACAGATGACACTCCCATGTCTCCTAACTTATCCATTAACAAAGAAAGATCTACTTGATCTTTCTTGCGTTTAATAATAAGGACTTCAACGCCAATTCCCTGAATTTTTTTTTTTTGGGATAAAGACAAACTAGCCGTAGCAGCATAGATAACCCGTTCCTTGTGAGCATTGTTAAATATTTTAGCTGAAGCGGAAATATTAGTTTCCCCTGCCACAACAATGCGAGTTGGATTCTGCACACCTTTCTTTTTAGGCCGCACAGTCAACTGAGGGTCATCTAATCGGACTGTCTCTGCACCAACTAGAACTGCATCAACTCTACTTCTAAGTCTATGTGCGTAAGCTCTAGCCTGGGGTCCAGTTATCCACCTTGAATCGCCTGTTCTTGTTGCAATTTTCCCATCCAAAGAAAACGCGCTCTTAAGGATCACCCATGGACGACCTGTAGTAATATATTTAATAAAAGATTCATTAATTTTTTCACAGTCACGTCTTAAAACGCCGACTACCACCTCTACACCTTTCTTTCTCAGGAAACGTATTCCTCTCCCACTTACAAGCTTATTAGGATCACGAATACCAAGGATCACCTTTTTAATTCCAGAAGCGATAATAGCCTCCGTGCAGGGTGGAGTTCTTCCATGGTGGCAACAAGGTTCTAAGTTCACGTAGAGGTCTGCTCCTCTAGCCATATCCCCTGCCTTACGCAAAGCAATAATTTCCGCGTGAGGAAGGCCAGCCTTTTGATGATAACCCTTAGCAACAACTTCACCTGACTTAACAACAACCGCCCCAACAACTGGATTAGGGTTAGTCCTCCCTTCTCCTTTAAGAGCAAGATTAAGTACAAGCTTCATATAATGTCGATCAGATTCGGGAACCAAGAAAAACCTCTTTTTTTTTTCAATCCTTTAATTCAGGTATAAATCAATCATCATCTTCGGCATCATCATCAATTTCCGTAAGTGGTAAGGAAACACACCGAAACCCACTAGCAGGATATCGCTCATCCGGGTCAAAGGTATTTCGATAGACACACTTAGAGTGAACCATGTAATTCAACCAGGACCCACCTCTAGCAACTC
>JABGTQ010000046.1 GCA_018647025.1 Nitrospina sp.
TTTCACCTTAAGCCTGTTGGCCTTGGTAAGTTCTCTCTATGCCTCATTAGCGGCACTGGGACAAAAATTTAATAGATTGTTCATTGCTTCTGCCACTGTGGCTCATGTCGCACTTATTTGGGGCCTTCTTCAGGTGTTCCCCAGTTTTCCAAAATGGGGAATTCCCTTTGGTATAACCTTGGCATTTGTGATGGGCGGAATCTCCCTTGCCTTTTCGTTTATTCGACAGCGTTATGGATGGAAAACCCTTGGAAAGCTTCCGGGGCTAGCGTCACCCATGCCTAGATTTGGAGTTGCGTTGATTCTACTTGTAAGTTTCGCGCTGTTTCTTCCATTGTTTCCAGTATTTTCAGGGCTATTGGTCATGCCAACCATTGCCATTCATGATGTTGAAATCGTCTTGATTTCATTCCTGTTTCTTGTGGTTTGGTTGGGAGGAGGCTGGTATTTTTTACAAATGCTCCATCAAACCGCCTTTGGAGAAGCGCGTTCTGATGTTCCTTATTTTGATTTACGATTAACAGAATTTGTTGCAGTATCGGCATTACTATTAGGCGCTGGTTATAGTGGATTTATTTATTAATGCGCTAATTTGTTTCAATCTTTAATGATGAGAACGAGCCCAAACTATGAATACGCTCGACGATAAAAAAAGGGTTACACCAAGTGAATCACAGCGGATAGAACTACGTTCGCTTGTGAACCTGTCGTGTGAGCCGATATCGCATTTCTGGCCGATGAAAACGTTTATCCACCACAATCCGCTTCATGGGTTGGAACATTTAACGTTTGAAAAAGCTATAAAAGAGGGACAACGGTTTTTGAAAGGTCGTGGTTATCTCTCCAGTAGCGAAAACCGTAAATACCTTCAGCAAGGTCGAATATCTGAAGACTCCATTAACGAAGCCCTAAAGGATGTATCGCAGAATGCGACTATCTCCATAAGTGATCGAGAAATTTCCCATCTGGAGGTCTTGAGATCCATCCTCATTCACGGTACTGGAAAAGTTGCAACGGATGTATGTTCCGCAATTCTACAACCCTCCCTCAATCAACCCGAAATAAGAAACCTATTTAAAAACATTCAAGATCTATCAAAAAAGAAAGCACCAGAGTATTTTTTGAAGGGACATGCGATTAGGGAGAAGAAAGATCTGGCAACTCAATACACCCTTGCAGAATGGTGCGACCAAACTCTTGGAACAAATGTGCAGGACCAAGTTAACGGAGAAATCATTAAATGGGTAAGCGGTTTTCTCGATGAAGGACATGCGCCTTGGGGCATGCCCGAGAGAAAGAAAACTTTTTATAAGGCATGGAAGGAATTAGCTTTAGACGATGCATCGGGTTCCATATTGGGTATTCAAGATTGGAAAAGCAAAATACTTGATTTGCCGGATCGACCTGAAGATGCAGTACTTGAAAGTTTATCCCTGTTAGCCATTCCCAAGAATTTATGGGATGGTTATTTTTCTTTGCAGTTGGCCCAATTATCTGGATGGACGGGATTCATTAAATGGCGTTCGGAACAAACGAATTATGCGTGGCAAAATGCTTTCCCTATTGACCTTATCAAGTATATGGCCATCCGTCTTTTTTATGAACGTGAATTAGTGATGCTGGCATGCCAGGAAAAATTGGCGATTCCTGGCACTTATGCTTCGATCAACGAATACTTAAATAATCATCCGACTGGATATGGTCTCTTTAGAGAATTCCGATCACGAGTGTTGCCAGATGAGGTGGTTGATTATTTGGACATGTCCCTGTTCTCTCAGGATCCTCTGAATATAAAAGACCTTGATCAATGCGATTCAAGATTGATTTCAACATGGGAACAAACCATAGAAAAACAAGAGGCCGAAAGCCAAACTTTAATGGTAATGGAACTTGCCCAATCCTTAAATATTTCTATACAAGATTTAGTGAAGTGTACTCCCGATACATTAAGCTCCTTGCTGGATTGGATTGAACAGTTTCCGGAATCACACCACGGACCTATTTGGTTGGAGGCTCTTGAATCCAGCTACATCAAAGATTTTGCCAAAAAGATATCACCCAATCTTGAGAAATTGCGCAAGAGTGATGAGATGGAAGAGCAACCTCTTGAATCTCGCCCACTGTCTCAGTCAATTTTTTGTATCGATGTTCGTTCAGAATGCTTTAGAAGGCAACTTGAAGAAATTGGAGGAAATGAAACGTTTGGGTTCGCTGGTTTTTTTGGTGTCCCCATATGTTATCAAGGATTTTCGAGCGAACAACAAACAGACCAATTCCCCGTCCTTTTAAAACCCAAACATGTCGTAAAGGAAATTCCTCGGGCCTCTCAAGGTAAGGCGGCGGAAAAATTTTTAGAGGGACAGCAAATTGCTAAGACGGGTCATGCCCTGTTACATGATTTGAAAGAAAACGTAGTCACCCCTTATGTCATGGTCGAAGCTATTGGTTGGTTCTTTGGGTTTAAGCTGTTCGGCCAAACCTTGAGGCCAAAATGGTTCAAAAAAGTAATGTCTTGGATTAAAGATAGTTTAGTGATTCCTATAAGGACGACACTCACTGTGGGTAAAGTCCAGCGAGAAGAAGCTTATGAGATGGTTGCAGCCAAACACCGAGCTGCTATTTATCGTTTATTT
This sequence comes from Nitrospina sp., assembly GCA_018647025.1. Classification (GTDB taxonomy): domain Bacteria; phylum Nitrospinota; class Nitrospinia; order Nitrospinales; family VA-1; genus Nitromaritima. The sequence goes on from JABGTQ010000046.1 coordinate 2,634, forward strand.
ACTGAAAAACACGATCGACAGGGTGGCACTGTTCCTCATGAGCAGATAGAGCGCTTACGAAAGCTCGCGCTGAACCAAATTCCATCTGATAGCAATGAGAATGAAGAACTTTTTCGTTTGCTGAAATGGAACGCATCTGACTTGGAGCAATTTATTTTAGCGCTCAGAAAAGACTTTAACCTTCATGAAAGAGATTTAGGTTATAAGATACAAGAGATCACAAAGACAGGGTTTACTGTATCCGAACAGGTTAACTATGTAGATACAGCTCTAAAGCTTTTAGGGTTCACGAAAACGTTTGCCCGGCTCGTTTTATTATGTGGGCATGGCAGTACTTCGGATAACAATCCTTACGAATCGGCTTTGGATTGTGGCGCCTGTGGCGGGAATCATGGAATTTCGAACGCACGCGTTCTTGCGGTCATGGCCAACAACTCACAAGTTCGGCAAAGGCTAGTCGAGAGAGGCATAACGATTCCGTCAGACACCCATTTTTTACCAGGCCAACATGATACGGTAACGGATGAAGTGGAACTCTATGACTTGGAAGAAGTCCCTGCTACACATCGAAAAGATTTACTCAGACTACAACATGACCTCCAGGAAGCCTGTGAAAAAAATAGTCGAGAACGACTCGCTCGCTTTCCTGATGTGCCTGCAATAAAGGAGACTGATAAAGCATCCCTGCTGACAAAGGTACGAAGTATGGATTGGTCCCAGGTCCGACCCGAATGGGGACTGTCGGGGCATACGGCCTTCATTATGGGGAGGCGTTTGTTAAGTCGAGGAATTAATTTTGAGGGCCGGACTTTTTTACATTCCTATGATCATTCACAAGATCCGGATGGGAAATATTTAGAAATTATCATGACTGCGCCCATGATTGTTGCCAATTGGATCAATATGGAACATTATTTTTCTACAGTTGATCCTTTAGTCTATGGAGCCGGTAGCAAGGCGTATCACAATGTTGTCGGCAACATAGGAGTCATGTATGGCTCCGAAAGTGATCTATGTGTTGGGCTTCCCATCCAAACTGTTTTCGATGGTGACAAACCTTACCATGATCCCATGCGGTTATTTGCTATCATTGAGGCTCCATTGGAAAGAATTGCGACCATCGTTGGGCGACATGAAATTTTGCAACGGTTAACGAGAAATCGGTGGATCAATCTTATTGCTATAGATCCCGATACTAAGAAATTTTTCCACTTTCAATTAATGAAAGATTGGCAACCCATTAATTAACCCTATCCTTTTGAGGAGAATTGAGACAGCATGAACCACATGAAACTTCATCCAATGAAAGAAGTAAAAATCATTATCGAGGGAGAGCATATTCATTTTGTTACAGATGTTCTCGACCGGATAAAAGCCAGCGGCTATACGGTTTTCAGCAATATTTCTGGAAAAGGTCATAACGGATACCACGAAGGGCATTTAATGTTTAATGACACGAGTAGCTTGCAAATGGTCTTGACCGTTGTCCCTGAAGAAAAACTGGATCCTATTCTCTCGGGTCTCAAACCCTTTTTGGAGCGCCATTCAGGAAGTCTTTTTGTGTTGGACTCGAGCGTACTCCGGCCCGATCATTTTGAGTCAAAAAACTCCTAAGCGCGCTTACTAAAAAACATAGAACTATCTCGATTATTCTGAGTATAAGAAAACAAGTCTTTTATCTATGAAATCGAATCGCTCATCACGGACATGAAGCTGCTCTTTGTCTGGGTCACCATGTACTGCAGAGTAATCCATGTTATCTAATTTTCTTTTAATCATACAGGCGTATGTAATACTTTCAGACTTTTCTTCTATATCCAGATAATTGACCGCTCTCATAAAAGTTGACCCCGTACTAACAATATCATCAACGATTAACCAGTGAGTATCTGCTGGATAGGAAGGAATAACAACTTCTGCAAAGTCAGTACTTTTCTTAGGCATTATATAAAAAGGAAGGGTCATCAGTTTTGACAATGTGTATCCAATACGTATCCCCTCTGTTTCGCAACCAACAATGACTTTAAACTTGCCATGCTTTGATTGCCAATCCTCTAACTTTTGCCTTAGCAAACTACAGTAGGCCTCATTCATGGTGTCGGATAACAAAGAGTAATCGTAATTGTAGTTCGACTTAACCCCCGAGCTTAAAATAAACTCCCCTTCTTTTATAATCCTTGAAAACACAACAGACCCCCTCTCCTAAAAATCAATTTAAAGTTCACGTTAAAAATACCTTAACAAAAAACATTTTGAGAATGGCCACTCACAAATTTTCTTTCCTCAAATTAAACACAAACCTTAATCAGATCATTCTTCTTCGGACCAAGCAAATTTACCGATGAGCGGAACAAACTTACAACTTCCTATTTTTCGTTCCATTACCTTATTACCATTTTTATTAAGGACAATAAGATCCTGTGATTCTCTTTCCCCTACAGGAGCGACCAAACGACCTTTATCTGCCAACTGCTCAATCAATGACTTGGGAATGCTTGGTGTTGCCGCTGAAATAAGAATCGCATCAAATGGCGATTGGTCCCGCCAACCATAGGTACCATCAAATGTTTTAAAAACAATGTTTTTGTACTTTAGCCCTTCGAGCAATTCTTTGGTTTTTTTGACAAGAGGCTTAACCCTTTCAATAGTAAATACATGTGAAGCTAATTCAGCTAGAATCGCCGTCTGGTAACCTGACCCAGTTCCAATTTCCAAAACTCGCTCCCCTCCCTTAAGGTCTAAAACCTGGGTCATTAATGCAACAATGTATGGTTGTGAGATTGTCTGGTTCTCACCAATAGGCAACGGACAATCACCATAGGCTCTATGTTGAAGCGAAGAGTTAACAAAAAGATGTCTCGGCACTCTACTTAGCACCTCCATCACCGAAAGATCTTTGATACCACGCCCTAATATTTGTTTTTCCACCATCTTACGCCTTTGTCCGGCGTAAGCCTGTATATCTGATTCCGTCAAATCCACTTGGGACGAACTCCTATGAATACTACCTAAAAATTAAGATGTAAAACCGAAGGAAATAAATAAGAAAATCAATCAAGACTACATAAATAGGAAGGGTTACTAATTTAAGTAGATAGACATTCTATCTGTTTTGCCAGTGAATGTTCTAAATCTTAGTTGTTCAATCAAAGAGGCCTCTTCATCTAATGTGTGAAATTCCATCAAAGCTGGATTCTGATAAAAAATAAGATCCCAGCAGTCTTGGCCTTCTTCATGTTTAAGAAGATAAATATTGTTATCATCGGCTTCGACTTTAAAATAAGTTTCACCAACACCAAACCACTGATCTACTATTTTTTTTACCCCATATCGGCGACCAAAAACCTGAAAGGCTATAGGCCTTTCCCTTGCCTGAAGTTCTTGACCAAGCTCAACTTTAACCATGGTAAAATCTTATGCTTGAGTATTTTAAAAGTAAACAATTATTTTGTACTAATAATTTTAAATACTCTTTAAAAAAAATGGTGAAAAATAGTTTAATTCTTTTGACACTGATAAAAAACGCACTGTATTACATTTTGATTAACTCGTATCATTTAAAAATGAATTAGTATCCATTATACCTCTGAGAAACGCCTTAAATCTATTGCAAGAACTTAATATTTTGCCAAACGTCGCCTTAAGCTAGGCAAGCCATCAACTATATTTTATTCAAAATCCATTTCTATAGTAGGAGTTATGTAACACCTGATTTTCGATCTGTTGACATTCAGTAGACAGTTTGTTAGCGTATAAAAATTCGATCTTAATACTTAATTCAAAACCAATTGTAAGTAAAATATGCCTTGGGACGATTTACACGAACCGGGAAAATCCGGTAATAAAGGTGGCGGAAGCTCAGGTGGTAGTTCTCAAGATAAACCCCCTTTTGATATTCCACAATTCAACGTCCCAAAATTTAAACCGTCCATGTTGTGGATTATTATTGGGCTATTGCTAATTGTCTGGATTATTCCAGGAACGTTTTATTTTGTAGAGCCCGACGAGGAAGGGGTAGTTGTAACCTTCGGAAAA
>JABGTQ010000300.1 GCA_018647025.1 Nitrospina sp.
TGAAAATAGAGAGGTTCCTATTCCTATCCAGTTTGACGAAAAAAACCCCTGGTTCACTAACGAGCTAACCCCGCCCGAATATTCAATAGCCCTTCGAATCATGTGGCGGCCAATATATGCTGGGACACAACTACCGATAGCCACTATTCTTGATGGGTTTTTCGCTGGATAAACCCACAGGGTAACTTGCGTATTCCCCATTGCAGAAAACTCATTGCGTATTTGTCGTAGGTTTTTTTCATATTGCTTTGACATCCAAGCTTCAACCTTAACAGTCTTACTATCAATAGAAGAGCAATCTTCGGTCTTGGCAGTGCTTGATGAGTCCGATAAAAGAAGAGCCCAAAGGCAAACCAACAATATTAGTGGATAACGGGTAACCATAATGTAAGAAATTTAATTTTAGGTAACACTCTTTGTTAAGGTTTTATGAGGGTATTATTAGTGTTGCCAGATATTTTTGAGTTTGGAAGCTTAAGCCCAAATAAAGGGACAAGCTCATTTTGTTTTGAAAATTTTCGGTAAAGTAAGTGGAAGTTTTTATCATCAAGGTCTGGTTTAAGTAATTGACTTACTTGTTCTGTTGTTACTTTACGCTGAGAGGGTTCATCAAACATGGTGGTTCCAATTCCTATCCAATGACCGTAAACAAAGTCTTGAACTACTAAACTCCCTACCCCACCCGTATACTTTATCGCTGTTGATAAAACATGGCGCGCAATGTAAGCCGGGACACAACGCCCAACCGCAACAACATCTGAAGCGTTCCCCATGGGGAAAACTCTGAGTGCCGTACGAGTGTCTCCCATTTTAATAAATTCTTTTGCTATTTTTTTTCGGTCTTTTTTAAATTTCTTCGAAATATATCCTTCCACTTTTATTTTTTTAGTCTCTAATGACGGGCATTTGGTTTCAGCTTGAGTGACCATCGGCTCAAGTGCAAAAGAAAATGTTCCCAAAACCATATAAAATATTACATTTGCAAACATGCCAGCTCCTTATAAAAGGAAATTTATGAAAGAATTATTTTTTATAAAACGCTACAATTGACTACTAAATCTAAAAGAAATAAAATAATAGACTGTAGGCCAAGACCCAAATTAGGGGTTTTTAAACGGTACCATTATCAACGGTTTAACTTTTTTTGGAAGAATATTCCTCAGAGCATTTTTTACTGCAAAAGAAATATTCCTTGCCCTGTATAGATTTTTTAACAGACTGTTTTTTAGGAACATATGTCCCACAATTAGGGTCCTGAACCATATCAGCAGCATCTGCGGGGTCGTCCAGATGAGGGTTGGCTTTAAACAAAGACCGGTATAACATTATGAATCCTGCTACAAGCGCTAGTATAATAATTAATCTGACCATTTAGGCATTCTAAATTTGAATAATATATAATTCAAGAACTAATAAAGTTATATTTTTATTCAAGTCACGAGTATTTTAATTAAATTATGAACGATAACTCAATACAGGACGATACTGATAAAATCGAAGCTGAAATAGTTAATCCTGATGAAATACTTGAGACAAAGGAACTTGATCAAGTGCATTCATCGTTACTTCCAGCAGTAACTCAAGATAGTAGTGTTGCCCAGGTTGACATCCTGACAGCGTATCTTAATGAAATTCGACAATATGAAAATTTAACCGAAAATGAAGAACAGGAATTAGCTATTAAACTTCGAGAAACCAATGATTCTGATGCTGCTTACAGACTTACTACGTCACACCTAATGCTCGTAGTGCGTATTGCGATGACCTTTCGCAGGCAATGGCAAAACATGATGGATCTAATACAAGAAGGCAATATTGGACTTTTAAAAGCTGTAAAAAAATTTGATCCTTTCCGCGGAGTTCGGCTGTCTTCATATGCCACTTGGTGGATTAGATCTTATATTCTTAAATATATGTTGGATAATTGGAGACTTGTGCGCGTAGGAACAACCAATAATAGGAGAAAGCTACTCTACAATTTACGTAAAGAAAAAGAAAAGCTTGAAAATCAAGGCTTCACACCCACGCCAAAATTATTAGCAGAGCATTTTGGTGTTGAGGAGTCTGATGTAATCGATGTGCAAGCCAGCTTGGGTGTGGGAGATATCTCCGTAGACACGCCTATGCGTGAAGGAGAAGAAGCTACCCCTGCTATGTTTCTTGCCGACCACGGTGCGATATCACCGGAAGAAAATGCAGAACAAAATCAATTTCTAGAATCGTTAAAGCAAGAAATTGATAACTTCAGAAAAGAACTTAAACCTATCGAACAAAAAATTTTATCAGAGCGTATTCTGAGTGAAACCCCCCGCTCCCTTCAGGAAATCGGTAACGACCAGAATATAACTCGCGAAGCTATTCGTCAAACTGAGCAACGTATTCTAAAAAAGTTTAAAACCTATATCACTAAAAACCGTCCTAATTTATCAGCATAAACCTTATAAAAGACAAAGAAGTTCAGTTAGTGATATTTTTAGTAATGCTCTCCACTATTTACAATAGTTAATATTTTTTTGTAAAATATCGCTCTTTTGGTGCTTTATGATAGAATTCGTTTAACTCATTCCCAGTGGAAATTATTTTAAAAAATATATGAACTTGTTTACCTTTTTACGGAGAATTCTTTGATGATTAAGCGGATCGAAACTGACAGTATGGGCGAGATTGAAGTTCCTTCGGACTGCTATTATGGTGCTCAAACAGCTAGATCGCTAATCCATTTTGATATAGGAACGGAAACGATGCCCCGAGAAATCATAAGGGGTATGGGTATTTTAAAAAAAGCATCAGCGATTGTTAATACAGAGTTAGGTCTTTTACCTGAAGATAAAAAAGACCTTATCGTTAAATCTGCTGATGAAGTTATCTCTGGCAGTTTGGATAATCATTTTCCACTTAGCGTATGGCAAACAGGAAGTGGTACCCAATCCAATATGAATACTAACGAAGTTATCGCTAATCGAGCTATTGAAATCGCAGGTGGCCGCTTAGGCTCTAAGGAGCCTATCCATCCAAATGATCATGTCAATATGGGACAATCTTCCAACGATACTTTCCCAACCGCAATGCACATAGCGGCGGTGGAACGTATTTATGACCATCTATTACCGGAAATCACTCGATTAAAAGACGCAATTAAAAAAAAATGTTTTGAATTTAAAGGCATTATTAAAATTGGGCGAACTCATTTGATGGATGCAACACCTCTTACCTTTGAGCAGGAATTCAGTGGGTATGTTCAACAATTAATTAATGGAATCGAAAGAATAGAGAGCTGTCTTCCTAGACTCAGTCAGATAGCACTTGGTGGTACAGCGGTGGGAACAGGACTTAATTCTCACCGTGATTTTGCGGTGAAAGTAGCAGAAAAAATTACTACTCTCACAAAACGAAATTTTATCACAGCACCCAATAAGTTTGAGTCTCTTGCTGCACATGATGCCGTGGTCGAGGCTAGTGGAGTAATGAAAACACTTGCCTGTTCTTTGATGAAAATTGCTAACGATATAAGATGGCTGGGATCTGGGCCTCGGTGCAGTATAGGTGAACTGATTCTACCAGCAAACGAACCTGGAAGTTCAATTATGCCAGGGAAGGTCAATCCCACACAATCTGAAGCCATGACGATGGTTGCAGCTCAGGTCATTGGTAATGATACTGCAATAGCTGTTGGAGGTTCATCAGGCAACTTTGAACTTAATGTCTTTAAACCAATGATGATTTATAATTTGCTCCAGTCGATACGTCTGATTGGTGATTCATGTCGCTCCTTTAACAAATATTGTATTTCCGGAATCAAACCCAATAAACCACAAATTGAAGCGCACTTAAAAAACTCTCTAATGCTGGTAACGGCACTCAATCCGCATATTGGATATGACAACGCAGCTAAAGTTGCCAAAAAAGCTTTTGAAGAAGATACAACTTTGAAAGAAGCCGCTATTGCTCTTAGCCTACTTACTGCTGAAGAGTTTGATGAAAAGGTTCGTCCCGAAGAGATGACAGGTCCTAAATAACGATTCAAAACTCCGAGGGCTATTAGTTTTTCGATTAACCTTCGGCATAGGAGAACATTTTTTCTACACAGTTAAGTGCATTTTTTTGAACGTTAGAGTCAAGTTCAATCACATTAGATGAGTTTGGGTTTTCAAGCACATTAAGAATATTCTCTAAAGAATTAGCCTTCATGTATCGGCAGGTAGTGCATGTGCCCACAAATTGCTTGTCGGGAAATTCCGATTGCAAAATTCCTGTCAATCCACATTCAGTGAGTAGAAAAAATTTTTTTTGTTCAGATCCACGAACATAGTTTAGCATGCCGCTGGTTGAACCTACGTAGTCCGCCTTGTCAACTACATCAGGGCTACATTCCGGGTGCACCAAAATTTCTACGGGAGAGAAACTCTTTCTCACTTGATCGACGCTTTCAGGACGGTATTCTTCGTGGACATAACAGGTTCCGTCATACAACTCGATATTTTTTTTAACTCCATGTTTCTTTAAATAATTTTTTATATTTTCGCCCATCAATCGATCAGGTAAAAAATAAATCTGATCATTTTCAATTCGCTCTATTACCTTATATACATTAGATGAAGTAACACAGGTATCACATAATGCTTTTACTTCAGCAGTAGTATTTATATAACAAACGAATGTGTGGTCGGGAAACTTAGTACGTAAA
>JABGTQ010000301.1 GCA_018647025.1 Nitrospina sp.
AAGAATCATCATTTGCATAAACCTGTGGTCATTGGAGAAATTCAAGAGGATGGACAATTTGAGGTAGTCTGGAAAACAGATGGACCTATTCGAGCGCAAGCATGGAGCCCTTTTATACCAGAAAGCTCTAAAAAAGTTGCTGATTGGACTTACCCTTGGGTATGTGGTAATTGTACAAAAGCTAAGTTCTAATTTTTCGGTTTTTTCTCTCCGGGTGATCGGTACTAGTTTTCTCTAAAATTGATTTGTACTCTCTCGCCGGAGAGATGTGATGATAATTCCATTCACTTAAGGTGAATGGAATTTCTTTGTTTATAGAAAGAGTTGAATTAATGGTCAATCAATTTTCCCCAATAAAATATTTTTGTTCTATTAGTTTTTCTAGAACTTTGAAATTTTTAATACGGCCTATTGGGTTAATTTTTGTTGTCGCCTTTTTTATATCTTCTATATCAATTTCCGAAGCAAATGAGTTTGAGTCGTTATTAAATGACTTGGGTAATAAAAGTCGTTCCAAAATTAAAATAGCAGTACAAAAATTGGGAGAGCTTGGTAATCCCGCCGCACTTCCAGCTTTAAATGCACTTAAAAGTAAACGGCTAGCAGTTACGGGTAAAGGAAATATAGTTATTTTAAATGAGTCGGAAAACCAAGCTGTTGATGTTCTGACAGGAGAGAAACTCAATATAGAGTCGTTAATATTTAAAAAACCTAGAATTAATAACACCGTTAGAAGATATTTGGCTACGGCGATTGCAAAGTTAAAACTAAACTCTAAAGAATCTACCGTTCGTTTAGAAGCAGCGAAAGAGTTATTGAAACGTTCTTCGAGTTCAGTTCTGGATTTAGTTGAAGCTTCACTCAAAATAGAGAAAAATAATGATGTAAGAGAGGCTCTTTTATTGGTTTTAGCAAAAATTAATATAGAAGGAAAAGATAGAAATAAACGTATTGAATCGATAAACACTATTAAAAAATTTGGGAGTAAAGATTTTTATACTGTTCTTGAAAGGGTGTTACAAAAAAATGACAAAGGTGAGTTTCTCGAAGAGGATTCTGAAATTCGAGATAGTGCTGCCAAGGCCATCAAATCCATTAAGCAGCGACAGATATTTATTGACCAAATAGCCAATTTATTTTATGGGCTGAGTCTCGGCAGTGTATTACTTCTTGCGGCTTTGGGCTTGGCGATTACGTTTGGACTTATGGGCGTCATTAACATGGCCCACGGTGAAATGTTGATGATTGGCGCCTACGCAACATTTGTTGTTCAAAATTTATTTGTAGAGTATTTACCCAGTTATTTTGACTGGTATCTTATTGTTGCTATACCAGTCTCGTTTTTGGCTAGCGCTATTGTGGGAATTATTTTAGAGAGAAGTGTTATCAGGCATCTTTACGGTCGTCCCTTGGAAACTCTTCTTGCTACTTGGGGAATAAGTTTGGTTTTAATCCAAACTGTTAGGCTGACTTTTGGTGCACAAAATGTGGAGGTTGCCAATCCCTTCTATCTTTCTGGTGGTGTTGAGGTATTTAATGGGGTTGTTTTCCCTTACAGTAGAATCATGATTATCGTGTTCGTGGTTTTTGTGGTAACCGCCATCTGGGCATTATTACAGAAAACATCACTTGGTCTTCAAGTACGTTCCGTAACACAAAATAGAGAGATGGCTTCTTGCATGGGAATATCAACCCGTAAGGTTGATATGTGGACTTTTGGATTAGGATCTGGTGTTGGGGGTCTTGGTGGGCTCGCGCTCTCCCAGATCGGAAACGTAGGACCTGAACTGGGACGAATGTATATTGTTGACTCTTTTATGGTCGTTGTTTTAGGTGGTGTGGGTAAAATTGCAGGTACAGTAGCAGGTGCTCTTGGAATAGGGATTGTTAATAAATTTTTAGAGCCTATTTCTGGGGCTGTACTGGGTAAAATAATAGTTCTGATTCTTATTATCGCTTTAATTCAAAAACGACCGCAAGGTTTATTTGCTCTTAAGGGTCGCTCTGTCGACAACTGAGTATCAACTAGATGATAAAACAAATTTTAGAATTACATTCATTTCGAGGTTGGTTCTTTACCTTTGGGTTATTGTTCGCTGCTATCTTTTTACTTCCTGTTTTAAATATATTTATTTCCGAAGAATCTTTTTTCCATATTCCGGATTATATGTTTCCGCTTCTTGGGAAGTATTTGTGCTATGCCATAGTAGCTTTGGCTGTTGACTTGATTTGGGGGTATACAGGAATTTTGAGTTTGGGTCATGGAGTATTTTTTTCAATCGGCGGCTATGCGATGGGCATGTACTTGATGAGGAGTATTGGTACTGAAGGGGTTTATAAAAGTGAACTACCTGACTTTATGGTCTTTCTAGATTGGAAGGAACTCCCGTGGTACTGGTATGGTTTTGATTATTTTTCTTTTACGTTACTGGTTATTTTTTTACTACCTGGGTTATTTGCATTTACTTTTGGGTACTTTGCTTTTCGTTCTCGTATTAAGGGAGTTTATTTTGCAATCATTACCCAGGCGATGACTTATGCTTTAATGCTTTTATTTTTCCGTAATAATACAGGTTTTGGAGGTAATAATGGGCTTACCGATTTTAAGAGAATTTTAGGGTATTCATTGCAGGACTCATCTACAAAAATGGGATTGTTTGTTATTACAGTGTTAGTACTATTTTTAAGTTATGTTTTTTCTCGTTATATTGTGAAATCAAAATTAGGTCGAGTTCTTACTGCGATACGAGATGTTGAAAACCGAGTTATGTTTTCCGGTTACAATACTTTGAACTACAAACTTTTTATTTGGACGGTTTCTGCATTTTTATGTGGTTTGGCTGGTGCGCTTTATGTTCCTCAAGTGGGTATTATCAATCCAAGTGAAATGCAACCTGCAAACTCTATTGAGATGGCAATTTGGGTAGCCGTTGGTGGTAGAGGAACATTAGTTGGGGCAATCCTTGGCGCAGGTTTGGTCAATGTAGCAAAAAGTTGGTTTACCGTTGCAGCTCCAGACTATTGGCTTTATTTTTTAGGATTTCTTTTTATAGTGGTAACTTTATTTTTACCTAAAGGATTTATTGGTATTTTTGATCGTTTTATTCCAAAGAACAGTAATAGGGACGTAACGAATGACTAGTGAGGATAATCAAACAAATGATAGTTCGGTTGATACTAGGCATGGTTGTATTTTATATGTAGAGAATGTCACGGTTAGCTTTGATGGGTTTAAGGCACTCAATGACCTTAACCTCTATATTGACGATGGAGAACTGCGTTGTATTATTGGTCCAAACGGTGCTGGCAAAACCACTATGATGGATGTGATCACCGGTAAAACGCGGCCAGATGAGGGTACAGTTTTCTTTGGTCAATCAATGGACTTAACCCAGATGACAGAGTATGAAATTGCACATGCTGGCATTGGACGAAAGTTTCAAAAACC
>JABGTQ010000302.1 GCA_018647025.1 Nitrospina sp.
ACTTGAACCATCTTGTCGAGAGTGGACTCTCAAGGTCAACCATAGATCAAGCGACCAAGGCAATGGAAATTTTCTATTATGAATTATTTGGAAAGCAACTGAACCTTTCAGGGTTTAAACGACCTAAGAAAGCACGCACTTTACCCACATTTCTTAGCCCAAATGAAGTTGATCAAATTATCTCCCATACAAAAACTTTCAGGAACCGTCTAATGATTGAACTGGCATATTCTGCTGGCTTAAGAGTTTCTGAATTAGTGAAAATAAAAGTGGAGCATCTTAAACTTGACAGACTAATGTTGCATGTGCCGGAACTTGAAAGAAATAAGCGAACCACTTTTTTTTCAAAGTACCTCAAGGACTCATTAGGGAGACAGATTGGAGCTAAAAATATTGGCCAATATTTATTTCCTAGCGAACGTGGTGGTGCGCTAACAACCCGAGCAGTTGCAAAATTTTTCAAAAAATCCCTTATTGCATCTGGCATAAAAAAACTAGCTACACCTCATTCATTGAGACAATCATTTATCAATTTCAGGTTTAACCAAGGGACTGATCTTGATGCCATAAAAAATACTTTAGGTCAAAAAATAACTTTTTCAACTTTTTCTGATTCAAAAAAAGCTGCTTAACTCACTCAGTTATACATGCAGGAATTTGATCCTTTTCAAATTTTTTTTTAATCACAATTAATCTTACAATTGTGACAATGTAAAACATTAATTAACATGACCATACCTCATATTTCTTCGCTGAGGCTTAAATCCACTGTCAGTAATAAGCCGCCGGATATCTTCTTCATTAAGGCAATGAACAGTACCTGCTGCTCTCACAACATTCTCCTCTAACATGGTACTCCCCATATCGTTTGCACCATAATACAAGGCCATTTGTCCTATTTTAGGTCCTTGAGTCACCCAAGATGATTGTAAATTATCAAAGTTATCCAAAAATATTCGGCTAATGGCCAAAGTTTTCAGATAATCAAGTCCAGTTACCTGAGAATTAATATCATGATCCAAGCTAAGCTCTGTGCGACCAGGTTGAAAAGGCCAAGGAATAAAAGCTGTAAACCCCATAGTTTTATCTTGTTGCTCTCGTAGACATCGAAGGTGCTCTACTCGGTCTTCAACGGTCTCCACATGTCCAAACATCATTGTCGCCGTCGTCGGTATATTCATACCATGAGCACAATCCATAACATCAAGCCATTCTGTAGTCGAACATTTATGAGGACTTATTTTCTGCCGCACATGGTCTACCAAAATCTCAGCTCCGCCACCAGGAATACTATCCAACCCGGCATCTTTTAATCTACTAAGAGTGTCTACTACAGTAAGTTTTGAAATTTTTGCAGTATGGACTATCTCCGGCGGAGATAATGCATGTAAGTGTATATCAAACCGTTCTTTGATATTCCTAAATAAATTTTCAAAATAATCAATCTTCAAATTAATATTATGGCCTCCCTGCAGAAGAATCTGTCTCCCTCCCAAGGCAATTATTTCTTCAATTTTTTCAGCTATGATTTTAAAAGGGTGGACATATGATTCTTCATCACCTTCTTTTCTGTAAAAGGCGCAAAAGGCACAATCAGTAATGCAAATATTTGTGTAATTTATGTTGCGATCAACAATGTAAGTGACAATTCGCTCTTTTTGTTTTTTCCTGGAAATACGTGATGCAATATTCCCCAGTAAAAGCATATCCTTAGTTTGAAATAATCGGACCGCTTCTTCAGGTGATATACGCTCACCACCGAGAGCTTTTTCAAAAATCTTCTCAGTCATCACAATGAATCTCTAAATGATTATAGTCTAAGTCTTGAAAATAGACTGAATCTCCTTCTCCGCGCCGAACAGGTCCATCACCAATATTAATATTATGATCTAAAAGTTTTTTTACCGCTAATTTAAACATCTCTCTATCTATCTTAAAGGCAAAGTGCATATAACCTGTTCCGCTAAGTTTCTCTATATGTGATTTTATTTCTAAGTCAGGGACTTCAAATAAGGCAATCTGAGAATTTCCAGCATCTAGCATTAGATGTCGTAAACCCTTGGAAAATCTTTTTAAAACTTTAAATCCCAAAACATCAGTATAAAACCTCTCTGCTCGGTCTAGATGACGAACATTCAATGCAATGTGATGAATTCCTAAAAGACGCATGATTGCTGAAAGATAAAAAGGCGAGGACTACAAAGTTCCATCACCTGCTCCAATGGCAGTACCCGTAAGACCGTCGATACCCGTATCAATCATTTGTTCTTCTTCAGTAATCACAAAAACATGATACCCAAACTTACTTTGGATAGGACCCGATACTTTGCCGACAGGGGCCTGCATAGCAGCCTTTTCGAGCTCTGGAGCAGAAGTGTTGAAATCCATAAATCCAAGATCTCCACCCTTTTTACTGGTGCCACAAGCACTGTATTTTTTTGCTAATTTAGAAAACATTTTTAGCATCAATTCATTACTTTCGCAGGACTGAAGGTTTTCAAGCAACAAGTCTGCTACATCTTTGGTCGATAACACAATATGACTAACACGAATCGAGCGTATGGACATAACTTACCCCATTAAAAAATCTTTATTGTTATTTATTATTAATTGTATCCTTTTTAGATTTTTTTACCAAGGACTTAGGGCAAACGTGGAGAAATTAAAAAAACTTTATTTTGTTGCTGATTTTAGAATAGCAGTCTATCACGGATACACCTCGTCAACATTTGAGTCAAATTTGAAAATCAATCTCAGCTGTACCGTTATGAAGTATAAAATGAGGAAGATTTGTAAGTATTGAGCCCACAACTAAAAAGAACATTGAGTGCGGCCGCTACAGGAACAGAAACTATAATTCCCACCAGCCCAAAGAACTCTGCTCCAAGCAAAACAGCAAAAATGATTGCTACAGGATGTAAGCCTATTTTTTCACCGACAATACGAGGGGTAATAATCATACCTTCTAAACCCTGAACCACTGCAAAAACACCTGCCACACCAAAAACAAGCATCCAGTCTTGAGTCTGCATAAACGTTAATATTGCAGCTGGAAAAAATCCAATGACCAAGCCTAGGTAGGGCACAAGATTGGCAAACCCAGCCAACAAACCTATAAATAAGCTCATCGGGGTATCACAAAAAAACAACCCGACGCTATAAAGCCCCGACATAATAAGACCGACCATTAATTGTCCCCTTACAAAACCTGCAAGAACCTCATCTATTTCCTTGATCAAACTCAGTAATCGTTTCCTGAATCTTTCAGGAATAAAACTGAGCATTTTTTTATTTATCAAATCATAATCTCTTAGCAAGTAAAACATCACAACTGGAATAATCACAAGATTGGCCAAAAATAAAACAAAACTAAACAAACCTGCTACTGAACCCCATAAAATTGACGAAACCGAAGAAATCACTTTGAGAGGAAGTTCTCCAACCTTTAAAAATTCTCTATTTAAGATTCCTTGTATTTTCTCAGGTTCACCAACTAGCCCCAACAATGGATATATCCATTGTTGGATTATTGAGATGTAGTTGGGTAAGTTAGAAACAAAATGTTCTGCCTGTAGTTTAAGCAATGGAAAAATCAAAAGACCCACTCCAGTGACAAGAGAAAAAACTCCTACCATTAGAAACAAAACTGCAAAGGTTCTGGAAATTTTCAACAACTCTAAGCGATCTGTCACTGGATCTAATATATATGCCAAAGCAAAGGCAATGAAAAATGGAGTAAGGACTCGGCGAGAAAAGTAGAAAAAAATTACCGCTAGTAAAATTCCGACAACAATAAAATATATGATTTGCTTATTTTTCTCTTGAGTCATATCAAAGGTCACCAAAAGGCAACGGTGAGTTCTTTACTTGAGGAACCGGAGGAACTAAGCGTTGATTCTCTTTATTTTTCAAGCTTGGTGCCCAATGTTCTTGTATGACGGGAATAAGAAACTCTGTCATTTTTTTCCCAACGCGACGAAAAGCTTCTAATTCACTCGCAAAAACATCATTTTCGGACGCTGAAGCAAAATCACTTTTTGCTGCCACCACCATCGATTGACGAGACGAAATAGCCTTGACATTGATCCCGGCTCTAACCTTTTGCGCATTTGTTTCTTCTATATTTGTATTAGATGATGAAGTAGCGTTCCCTACAATAACAATATCTACTCCTGCCTTCGATCCTATATCAACTAAGTCTGAAAAATTTCCGCCCATTGCACTTATTACCATTTTCTTAGAAATTTCGTGACGCAAAGAACTCCTGTTCACGACAGGAATACCTGCCTCGATAAAACTTCTAGTCAACAACATTTCAGAAATAGGCACTTCTTCCCAGAAACTTGATTCTTCATCCAAACTCAAACTGCTCTCGTTTATAAGAATTATAACCTGCTCTACCCCTTCTAGTCCTGCAGAAAATCCCATTCTACTTAAGGCTCGACTAATTGCTTCCTGAAATAAATTTACTTCGAGCTTAACGCTACTTACCAATTCTAAAGGATCGTCGTAAGCTTCTAAAAACCGATAAGACTTCACATATTTATCAGATACTTTCAGCATCCTTTGCATTTCCTGAGAATTTCTTTCAAATTCATCATCCCCCAAATTTTCTCGTAAGTTCTGTTCCAGAGAAGATCTTAAAGCTATTTTGACCGCTTTTTTTCTAGCTTTAACAAAATCATTCTTCACCACCCCAACTTCTGAGCTTACCTCATAAGGTGTATCAAAACCGAACTGGGCAAAAGAAATAAAAACTTGTCCGAATACTATAAAAGCTAAAGCTGCTCCTAAGAAAAATTTGAGATTTAGTTTCTTAAATGCCATTATTTTTCCTTAAATCCTTTTAATCATGACATCGAGCGTCACTATTTTCTTTTTTTCTCTTCCGGTTCTTTTTTAACTAGAAACTCTAAAGATTTGATTTCACGTGGAGATAAAAACTTATACGCTCCTAAAGGAAGTCCTGCTAAACTTAAATTAGCAAAGTGAGTTCGCTTCAGTCTTATCACAGGATGACCGATAACCTCACAAATCCGCTTAATGTGGCGATTTTTTCCTTCAAACATTTTAATTTTCACGAAGCTGTTTTTGCCACTGATACGATCAACTTCAGCCTCTAGTGGCATAGTTGATTGATTGTCCAATCCTATCCCACGCCTAAGGCGGCGCATTTTTTTTTCATCAGGGATTCCCCTCACTTTAACCAAGTAAGTTCTTGGAACCTTATATTTTGGTTCAAGTAGCTTTTTAGATAAAGACCCATCACTACTCAGCAATAGAGCCCCTTGTGTATTGTAGTCAAGCCGTCCCACGGGGAAAACACGGACAGAAATATTTTTAATCAAGCTCATGACAGTTTTTCTCCCACGTTCATCCTCTCCCATTGTAGTGAGAAAGTTTGCAGGCTTATTCAAAAAAATAAACACTCTTCCTTGTGGCGGAGGAATCAATTTGCCACGTGCGCGAATCTCGTCCAAAGAAGGCTCTACCGTTGTTCCCATCTTAGTAACCACCTTACCATTGACTTTCACACGACCTTCAGCAATCCATCGCTCAGCTTCTCGGCGTGAAGCTAATCCTGCATCAGCGATTACTTTTTGCAAACGCGTTTTCATTTACTATCGAAACAAATTAGAATGAATTTTTTATAATTGGTATTTAATTAAGAACCATTAGATGAATTAACATCGTTAGAGTCTTTGGGCTGTCTTTCTGATTCAGAAACCGTATCCACCATTTCCTCAACATCATTTCCAGTTAGCTCATCAAATGGTAATGTTGTTTGATCTGATTGAACTTGGTCTTCCAGCGCACTCTCCTTAAAATCTTCCAAGGTAGGCAAATCACTCAAATCTCTCAATCCAAAATATTCAAGAAATTTACGTGTGGTTCTATACATAATGGGTCGACCTGGAACTTTTTTGCGTCCTCCTGGGGAAATAACCTTTTTTTCTAGCAAGGTTTTAACCACACCACTAGAGTCCACGCCACGAATCTCTTCAACCTCTGCCTTAGTCAGAGGTTGTTTATAAGCTATAATGGCAAGCGTATCCAGACTAGGTTGAGATAGTTTCGTTGTTTTATCAAATTTTAGGAACTTCCGAACCCAATCGGAATAATCATGGCGCGTGCACAATTGATAGCCCTCTGCGACTTGAACAATCTGTAAGTTCCTTGAGTTATAGTCTTCTATTAATTCTTCTAAAACTGGTTTCAAGATAACCTTATCGATTGAACTACCAAGTAAATTTTTAAACTGCGTTTCACTGACGGGTTGATCTACAGCCAAAAGAATATTCTCAATAATCGCTTTAATTTCTTCGCTTTCCACCAAAAATTCCTTTTTGAATTACCTTAAAAAAATATCTGCCTTGTGCATTCTATCTACTTAAACTGTTCTCTGCAAAAATAAATCAGTAACAAAACAATTAGCTCATGTTCATTTATTCCTTGAAATACTTACTCAGCGAAAGCCCCTGAGAATGATAATTTGATTTAATTTTTTTTCCATACACTTTTGTGGGTTTCTCAATAACGCTTTCAAACTTAAGTCGACAAAAAGTTTGTCCATCTTCTACCATGAAAGGAACATCGTGAGGGCGAACCTCCATGACGGCTCGGGTCCCTTGATTTTTCATGACCTTGCCACCATGCCAACCAAAACCTGGATCAAAAAAACCAGCATAGTGGGTACGCAGTTCACCACTATTTGGTTCATAGGCAACCATCTCTGCAAGCAAATGGGGCCAAATACAAATTTTTTCTTTAGACATCATTATATAAAAACTTTCTGGTTCTAGAATTAAGCGTTTATTCCTAATCTGAGTCAAAGTGATCGGTTCCCAAAAATCCATCGGGTGATAATGGCGGTTAAGGCTCATGTCAATAACGGTGGAATTAGTTTTGGCCTTGTAGGCAACAATACGATCCCTTCTCGTTCCAGCAAGATCCAAACTAATGAACAAACCATTGTCAATCTTTACTTTATCCAATCCGACCGATCTGCCAGCATCGCCAAATAAAATGGGAGTTTTTTTATAGTGTTTTTTTAATTGAATATCGGAAAGATGGGGGTTCCCCTGAAAAATACGCAACTGGTTTAATCGTAGTCCCTCTTTTACTCTTACGGGAAATGACCTAGGAATAACTTCCAAATACATTTTTCCTTTATATCCGCTAGGCACTTCGTCAAATCTGTGGCCATGGTCAACAATCACACGAGTAAACATATCCAATCTGCCGGTAGAACTTTTTGGATTAGTCCGTCCTTGAACATTCTTAGGAAAAGCAAGTTCTTCCAGTATAGGTATGAGATAAATTGCCCCTTTTTCTAAAATACCCCCATCTCGTAAATCGATTTCATAGAGTTTTACCTCCTTCAGTTTAGCTTCCACAGTATCGTTTTCCGGTAGAAAACTGCTCTGAATACGATAGGCCTGGCCACCTAACCTTAGATCAAGACTCACTGGTTGAAACTGAGATGCAAGCATGGTTACTCGAGAATGTATAATTCCCTCATGGCAGGCAAGCTCAATGGACTGGTTGGTGAGATATCCTGATTTCCCTTTAAGACTTTTAACGAGCTCTCTAGATAGATGTGATTTTGCGGAAAGAGTCTTCATTAGCAGTGTTTACCTACACAATTTGAGGGAATATATTGACTAATAATTCTATCTGAAATTATTCGGAAGGTGCTTTAATAAATCGAGTCCATAAACATCATTAAAAATATTTTAAGCAGGTTAATGGCTGTTCATTCTAACCTTAGAGGATCCAAAACCTATAAAGCTAAAAGAAAACAAATTGACAGAACCTCTGAGGCTATGATTAAATATTAATATTCAAATGATTTCAACCCCATTGTGGTCAGTAGTTTCGATTTATAAAGAAAAACTTTATGCCTCTCTACGAATATTTCTGCGAAAATTGTCAGGTTGACTTCACCTTGCTTCAGTCTACAGATATTGACAAAGAGGAATCTGAGTGTTCTGAGTGCGGTTCTAAAAATACTAGATATAAATTTTCTTCATTTTCAGCAAAAATTCAAGGGAAACCTTTCGCAGATTTACAAAAGCCTGTCACTGTTGATGATCTCCCTAATAAAAATGTTTTGAGAATTCCTCCAGCTAGACATATTTCTGAATACCAATAAACCAAACAACGCAACAGACTAAATAGCCCTTCTAATTCCCTGAAAACTTCATAACAATTTAATTCAGGCACGATGAAAAACAAGAATAGAAAACAAAAAGACACCCCCCCTATTAGTGATTTAAAATTGACCGTTGTTGGCAAAAAAATTATCCAACCTATATTCTGGACTATTGTCGTTGTCGTGGGGCTGTGGTCTCTAATGCATTTTTCAACCCCAGAAAAAAAACTCGAACCATATACTCAATTCAAAAAACAATCTACGGCTTTTAAAAGTAATGATGATGAAAAAGTAAAACCAGAGCTAGAACGCTTTACCCAATCCAAACAACCAAAATTCTCCAACATTTCAAGCCAAAATTCTGAGCCTAAATCAAACAGTTACCAACTGCCGAGAAAGACACTTGAACACATCCAAAAGGGGATGCATCTGATTGAAGAGGGGAAATTTAACAGCGCCGATATTGAATTTAAAAAAGCAGCAGAAATAAGCCCAGACTCACCCGAAGTTTTTGCACTTTGGGGAACGGCGCTTCGAGTACAGAAAAAATACAAAGGAGCTAACCGGCATTTTGCAAAAGCCATGAAGTTGGCACCCAATGACGCGGAAATCGCATTCAACTGGGGTGTCTCCCGTTTTAGAGAAGAAGCCACCGATGAAGCTATAAAGCTATTCTTAACAACTGTCAAACTAAATCCATCTTATCACATGGGCTGGTATTATCTTGGAAAAGCCTATGGACAAGTAAATAATTTAGACGAAGAAATTAAGTGCCTTTTGAAAGTTACCCGCTTAAGGCCTGATTTTGGTTGGGGTCACTTTGATTTAGCAATAGCTCTCAGTCTAAAAAAGAAGTTTGAAGAAGCGGCACCCTACTTTGAACAGGCTATTGCTATTGACAAAAAACAATTCGAAAAACCTTTCGTCGTTCAGTTTCTAACTGCGCTAGGAAGATATAGTCCAACTCCTCAAAAAAATAGAGAAAAGAAAAAACCAGAACAGGCTGTCCAAGATGCAAAAAAAAATATTACTCCTCTAGAACATTCAGAGCTTAAGGAGGCAAAGGACGAAGGGTCAGATCATAAAATGGACGAGGGGTCCAAGATGAAAAAAGCAACAACCAACGTCAAAGGGACAATGCTCATCAACGGAAAGTCCCCTGGACCTAATGCTCTCATTTTTCTGGAAACAAAAACAAAAATGAAAGCACCAAATCAAAAAATACTTAAAGTCACTATTGACCAAAATGACCTTCAGTTTTCTCCTAAGCACACCATAGTCCCAGTAGGATCTACCGTTGACTTTTCTAATCAAGATGTTGAGGTCCATAACATTTACTCAAAATCTTTAAATAACCAATTTAACTTGGGGGCCATGTCTTCAGGCATGGTTAAAACCATCTCACTCCTTCAACCAGGCCCGATCGTCCTTAGATGCAACCTGCATAAAGACATGGTAGGGACTATCTTTGTTGTGCCTAACGGTTACTACACGCAACCCGACAAACAAGGAAACTTTAAATTCAAAGAAGTAAAAAGTTCAGGTTACATTATACAAACTTGGGCACCACATCTTGCGCCAGACAATGTTGAAACTAACTTAAAAACTGCTGACTTAAATGGTGAGGATCAAACCTTTAATTTTGATATTCAAACGGCTTCCCTTCCTGAAGAGATCCATGACATGATTGATTCTGTCGACTATAATGCTCTTGTTGATAATATTGATAGCGAACTTAAACAGGCAATCAAAGACTGGGAAAATGGGAAAAAATACGTATCGCGTAAACGTGCCTTAATGGCAGTCACAAAATATTATGATGGCGGAGGCCTTAAAGGCGCTTTGGCAAAGAGTTTTAGTGAAAAAAGAAGCCAGGGTTTAGAAGATAAACTTGATGATATTCGAAAAGTTATTTCAGGAATTGGTAAAAACTCAAAATCCGCTACAGGAGATTCTCTCAGACAACAAGTTGCATTTGCAGTCTCTCAGCTAAGAAATAATGTCCAGGAGCTGGAAGCTCGACTTAACCCCTAACCTCATACAGTTAAAATAAAATTAAAAAAAAGTTCTGATCATTTTTTCTAAGCATGATGTCGTAAATGAATGGAAGAAATTTCAGGATAGATTTTTTTACTGGGGATAACTGGGAACTAGAGAACGAGGGGTTTTCCCAGAGAGCGCATCTAAGACATTTTCAGCTACAAGCAATGCCATCTTGTCGCGTGTTTCAAAACTAGCACTGCCAATATGAGGCAGTAACATCAGATTTGAAAGTTCTGCCATTCCCTCAGTAATCTGGGGTTCATCTTCATAAACATCTAGAGCAGCGCCTGCCAATCGACCTTCTTTTAAAGCTGCAACCAAGGCATAATCGTCAACAACTTTTCCACGAGATGTATGAATTAAATAAGCGGTCTTTTTCATTAGAGCAAGTTCATCGTTACTGATCATATACTCTGTTTTATCTGTCAGAGGAACATGAAGTGTCAAAAAATCAGATTCCCGCAAAATCTTCTCAAAAGTGGCGTACTCAACATTGAGTTTTTTTTCTTCTCCGTCTGGCAAGCGGTTCCTTTGGTGATACAAAGTGCGCATGTTAAACCCAATTGCCCTTCTTGCCACGGACTGGCCTATCTCTCCAAGTCCAACAATGCCAAGAGTTTTTGCATATATGTCTCCCCCAAGAAATAGTTTAGCCCCCCAGCCCTGAAATTTACCTTCTCGTGTATACCGGTCGGCAGAAATAATACGGCGTGCAGTACCGAGAATCATTGCCCAAGTTAGATCTGCAGTTGTTTCATGTAGCACATTGGGAGTATTAGTAACCCAGACACCCCTTTTAGATGCATATGTTACGTCAATATTATTAAAACCAGCACCATAGTTTGCAATTATTTTGAGTTTAGTTCCTTTGTCAATAATGCCTTGGTCAATTCTATCCGTTAAGTAGCTTATGACAGCATCACTTCCCGAGATCTTCTGTTTAAGTTCTTCTTTTGTTAGCGAAGTTCGATTGATATTTAAATCACATTCAGAAGAAAGCTTGTCTAAGGCAATTTGAGGGAAAATATTGGTTACTGTTACAAGTGGTTTCATTTAAACAAACTCTTTACAGGTTTAATTTTTATTTTAAACTATTGATTTTTAAAGTATGATTAATTTATTATGAAGATCCTATTTTTAGTTCCCCCTGAAACAATCTCTATCGAATCTTCTGTTCCTAAAGCTCTGGAAGGTGGCAAAGGCTACTATCCAAAGCTAGGTCTTATGTATGTAGCCGCATGGTACGAACGCGCTACTGGGAATACACCAGTATTTATTGACTGTCCACCAGAGGGGATCAAGGAGCATGAACTACTCAAGCAAGTCGAAAAAATCCAACCCGATATGGTAGCGATGAGCATCATGACATTCAACCTCCTTGATGCACTCCACACCTCTGAGTCGATCAAGCGAAAGCATCCAAAT